>WHTE01000033.1 GCA_009377845.1 Nitrospirales bacterium
ACGAACTGTCATACCGATATTGATCGTGATACACCCGTTCCCACGACCGGTCGGGATATTCCCCGAGGGGATTCCCCACTTCGATGACCGGCTGCAACGCCGTGAGGGCCATGGCCTTATCGGCGAGCGCAACCGCCGCAACAGTACCAGCAGAAACTTTCAAGAATTGCCGTCTAGAAAGAAACATTGCTTACACCTCCTAAGTAAGTGCAGGACATTTTAAGTCCTTGATTTCATTTAAAAAACATACCAATAAATTTATTATCACCTCCCTTTCTTGTGTATTTAGTCATTAAAAAACACGCCATAACACGCCATAAAATTTTTAAATCACTTAACATTCCAGAAAAACTTAAGTGAGCAAGAATTGATCCTTTTTTATTTATCAATTGAAATTCATAAGCTATTGTTATAGCTAATAAAATAAATTTTATTAGCTATATAAAAAAATTAAATGATTCCAATTGGTAACATAACATTCAAATTGCAAATTGCATTTCGTTCGGGATGCATACTAAACATTTATTATAAGGTGATGATTTATTTAAATAAAATTTTCAAAGTCTTTGATCACATAGCTTTGATACCATTTAGTAACGCAATATTAATTGGTAACATCACTTTCACGTGAATGCATCTTCTATTAACTAACAAAACGGCACTTGATAACCTAAGCATCCTCATTCATTATTCATTTCGCTCAACGGCCTCTATACCAGGAAAAACTGGTTCCTGTGGATTTTCAAATTAAACAGCAAATTTTAACGGCTTGATACAACGCCAACTTTTTCACAGACTCCGCTTAGGTCACAAGAGCTACACCAAGGCGAAATGGGGGTACATTGGTTTTGGCCGAATGACACCAATAAACCATTTATGGGAATCCAAAACTTTTTTGGGAGTTTTTCTCGAAGGACTTGTTCTGTTTTATCAGGGGTTTTGGTAACCACATACCCCCAACGATTACAAATTCGATGGACATGGGTATCCACACATATTCCCGGCTTTTTATGACCTACGGTAACGACCAAGTTGGCTGTTTTTCGCCCAACCCCTGGCAAACATAGTAAATCTGCAATGGTATCAGGGGTTTTTCCGGTAAAATCCTCACAAATCTTTTGACTCATCGCCTGAATTTGCCTGGCTTTTGTGCGAAAAAACCCTACTGGAAAAATCGCCTTCTCTATTTCCTTCAGGTCCATTTCTGACATTGAATATGGGTCAGAAGAGATGGCAAACAACCGTTCGCTGGCCTCGGCGGTTGTTTGATCACGAGTTCGCAAGCTCAAAATACAGGCAATCAGGATTTTAAAAGGATCGGAGCCTTGTTCGGCAAGGTGACCAACAACGGGAACTGGCCATTGCTTAATGGACTTTTTAACCAAGCGAAGGAAGACATGAATGTCGTCTTCCTTCATTGTTCTTTGATTAGGTAGGCGGAAAAGAAGGAAAGGAAAACTGCTGAGGATGAATTCAGTACATAACTTGAGGGCTAAAACAGTCTATTTTTTGAAAGCCACTTTTGTCGACGGCGCGCGGCTTCACGTTCTTTCCCCTTTTTCTTTACGCTAGGCTTTTCATAAAAACGCCGCCGTTTTAATTCTCGAAATAATCCCTCGGCCGCTAATTTCTTCTTGGCGACTTTCAATGCTTTTTCTACGTTGTTATTGATAACTCGTACTTCCACGTTTCCCTCAAATAATGATTAAATCGACATTTCTAAACTAGAAGCAAATACCCTGTTCCAAGGCTTGTACTTTATCACGAGTTCGAAGCCTATGCAAGACGAAAATAATACACAGATTTAAATATTTGCCTTTAAAATCAATGTATTATAATTTCACAATGGTTCCAATCTAAAAAAGACCAACTCTCGTATTACGCGTCTTTTAAAGCCGCAATAATATCCAAAACCATCTTCTTCCCATCCCCAAATAACATCAAGGAATTATCTAAGGCGAATAAGGGGTTGGGAATTCCAGCAAACCCCGGGCTTAAACTGCGCTTAATCACGACAACAGTTTTGGCTTTATCGACATCGATGATGGGCATTCCCGCAAGAGGACTACTTGGGTCAGTTCTGGCCAATGGGTTTACCACGTCGTTGGCACCAATAACCAGGGCCACATCCACCTGGTCAATGGTTTGATTAATCTCATCCATGTCTTTCAAGGACTCATAGGGAACATCTGCTTCAGCCAACAGCACATTCATATGACCTGGCATTCTTCCCGCCACAGGATGGATCGCATATTCCACCGTTGTCCCACGGCTCTCCAGAAGGGCGGCCAGACTTGCTACCGGATGCTGAGCTTGGGATACGGCCATTCCATAACCCGGAACAATCGCCACCCGCCGCGCCGCCTCAAACAGCAAGGCAACTTCTTCGGGAGATGCGGACTTAACTTTTCCACCATAGACTTCATCGGCAGTTGGACCACCCTCGCCTGAAGGCCCCATCACCCCAAACAAGACATTGGTCAAAGAGCGGTTCATGGCTTTACACATAATATGGGTCAGGATTATCCCGGACGCACCCACCAATGAACCGGTAATAATCAGGACATTATTAGAAAGCACAAAACCTGTCGCGGCGGCGGCTAATCCCGAATAGGAATTTAATAACGCGACCACAACAGGCATATCCGCCCCACCAATAGGAAGGACCAACAGGATTCCCAACACAGAGGCCACTCCCACCAACAGCCAGTACAGCGAGAAGCTCTCGGGATTTAAGACCACACCAATGCTCAAGCCAAGCACCAAGACGGCCAAAATTGAATTAATGACTTGTTGGCCGGAAAACAAGATCGCATTTTCAGAAATCAATCCCTTCAGTTTTCCAAAAGCCACCAAACTACCCCAAAACGTCACGCCACCAATTAATCCAGATGCTGCCGTGGCAATCGTCAATTGAAGGATGGGTGCGTCAGTTAATGAAGAACTTTCAATCAACGCAGCCCCAGCCACAAATATCGAGGCAGCGCCACCAAATCCATTCAATAGTGCGACCATCTCCGGCATAGAAGTCATCTCTATTCGCATCGCCAAAACAGCACCAATAGCACCACCCACCACCAATCCCAAAATGATGTATTCATAGCTGACAATGTGTCGATCGGTAAGCGTCACCACCACAGCCAGCAACATTCCGCAAGCCCCCAGGAGATTCCCGCGAACTGCCGTTCGCGGATGGGTGAGCCCCTTAAGCCCAAAAATAAACAGGACAGAGGCGACGAGGTAAGAAATATGAATAATAAAATCGAACATACGTTTAGGATTTCTTTTTAAACATGGCCAACATTCTGTTCGTCACCATAAAACCGCCAACCACATTGATAGTAGCCAAGACCACAGAGAGAAAACCCAATACCGTGGTAATCCACAGTTCGGTCCCTGTAGAAACAATGGCCCCCACTAAGGTGATTCCCGAGATGGCGTTAGAGCCTGACATCAAGGGAGTATGAAGGGTGGGAGGAATCTTCGTGATCACTTCGAAACCCACGAAAATCGCGAGCACAAAGACCGTAAACGACATGAGAAACATTTCCATAACAATTCCCTCGTTCTTACGCCGATTGAGCCGGCAGCCCCAACACTTCTCGAATGCGCGGCAAAACGACTTCCCCATTTCGCGTCATCATCGTTTCTTTGGTGATTTCGTCGTTCATATCAAGTTGAACCTCCCCCTTCTTCACTAAATGCAGGAGAAAGGTCGCCACATTTTTGGCATACATTTGACTGGCATGAAACGGCACAGTTGAGGCCAAGTTTTCAGGACCGTGGATCGTCACCCCATGCGCCACAATGGTATGGCCAGGCTTGGTCAGTTCACAGTTCCCGCCCCGCTCCGCGGCCAAATCCACAATAACCGAACCTGGTGCCATGCCCGCGACCATGTCCGCCGTAATCAGAATCGGTGCTTTTTTCCCAGGCACAGCCGCCGTGGAAATCACCACATCACTGGTGGCAATCACCCGACCCAACAACTCCCGCTGTTTTTTGTAAAAGGATTCATCTTGCGCCTTGGCATACCCCCCTTTATCTTCGGCATCGCCCGTTTCCAATGGCAGTTCAACAAATTTGGCGCCTAAACTTAAAATCTGCTCTTTGACAGCAGGGCGAATATCATACGCCTCCACCGAAGCCCCTAATCGCCGGGCCACGGAAATGGCTTGCAATCCTGCTACCCCGGCTCCAATGATCAAAACCTTAGCAGGAGTGACCGTTCCGGCTGCGGTCATGAGCATCGGAAACATTTTTGGCAAGGAACTGGCCGCAATCAGCACGGCTTTATAGCCAGCTACTGTTCCCATGGAGGAAAGAATATCCATGCTTTGTGCGCGGGTAATCCGTGGCATCAGTTCAAGAGCAAAAGCCGTCACCTCCCGAGTAGCGAGGTCTTGAACCGATTGGGGGGCGCTCAAGGCCTCGGCCATTCCAATCAGCATCTGTCCTTTCCGGAAACCTGCCAAGTCCGCCCGGCCCTCCGTCAGATTAGCCCCCAACAACCGCACTTGGACGATGCAATCAGCCTCTTCGAACACTTGTGCCCGAGAGGAGGCAATTTTTGCACCTTTATCGGTATACGCTGAGTCCGGGTAACCCGCCTGCTCACCAGCCTTGGATTCAACAATGACCTCCATGCCCCCTTTTTTCAGGGAGGGAAGCACGGATGGAACCAGGGCGACACGGTGTTCACCAGGATACGTTTCTTGAAGGACGCCAACAATCATACGGGCTTATCTCTTAAATAAAGGGTTGAGAACACTCTCCAGATTCATCAACGCAGAAAGAGACTCCTTCTGCCTCTTCGGCAAACCTTGTGTTGATATCACAAGGATTCAAAAAGAATCAATGTGTCTTTGTATCTATATAGAAGTGAGACTAACGGTCTAAAGTAGAAGAAAAAGAGGATCCGCCATTCAAGAATATCATCATCTTTAAAAGCACAGAATTTCGCCGCCAGGCTGCTACCGAATGAGATCGTTAGCCCACTACCTTACTTGTGGATAGAGGGTCCCTGCGATTTCAGTAGCCATAAACAACATGGCCGAACTCTGGGTATAGCAGGCATGGCCGAACAAATGCTGACGCGGAGACTCCTCCGCTTGAACCCCATATTCCACCAACAAGCATTGCCCGTCATTCGCGCATCGTGTCGTGCGCCTGGTACATTCCAGCCACCGTTCAAAGCCATCATAAGGTTCAAAGATTTCACGAAAGTCGACATTGGCCTGCTCAGCCTCCGGACCATCCGGAAGAGCATCCGTGCCGGCCACGGCCAATTGCTGCACGTAATCGCCACCAGTTTGGTAGGGCATTTCCCAAGCAATTTGGGGCAATTCCATTTTAGCCAACCAACGCTTGTCATCAGTTCGAATCACACGGTGATTCACGATATGAAGCAAATGACCAATCCCCTCCGTATCCCAGCCATAGCGGACGGGAGTTCCCAAAGTCACGACGTCGACCAGCGCCCCTTCCAACACCTTCCGATCCGTGGTCAGACGATACAATTGTTCAAGTTGCCCAACAGATTGGGTCTCTGAAGGGCACGCTTGCCAATACTTGGCCAGGATCTCAAAAATACGCCCCCTGGCCTCAGATTCCCCGCTGGTCATGACATTCGACAACAGGGCTAAGACCTGACCGGCATGACCATGACCAACTAAAAGAAGCCGATCTTCCTTTGACAGGGTAAGTCCGGAACCCCATTTCTGAAGGTACCACAACAGGTTCATTACGGCTTCGACTCGACCAACATGATGATTCATCGAAGACCATACATACCGGCCACAAGGAATCTTTTGACCACTCCCTTGACCCAGTGCGTGCTCAAATTTCCGCACATACGACGAGGTAAAATTTCCTACTTCTTGGGCGAGAGCGTCCAAACCCTGCTGGGTCTGCTCATTATTTTCCAGAGGAGGATGAATGGGGTCATTCTGGCGACAAATACCGTTTGTGAAAGGGCGAAGGAGAGCCAACAACGACTCTAAGCCAGATATTCCTCTGGAATATCCTCGCCGTAAACCTCCGACCTCATCTAATCTGGCAGCCCCGAAGAGATCCATAAACGGATGGCCATTGAGGAAGAGTATTCCCTTCACCCTGGATTTGGCCAATTGTTCGCCAACGCCACCCATCGCTTGAACCCATGCAGGAGAATCGAGGGCAGCTCCTGGCTGAAAGGTCCGATAGCCCACCCGTGTTCCAGGGTCAGCCTTGGAATAGTTGGCATGTTGGAAATTATTATCGTGAGGCATCGGGAAAAATCCGTGCGTGAAGCCCTACATTCTTAATGGATACCCCATGCTCAGAGCAACAGAAGGCCAAATATTCCTGATCCCCAGCCGGAAAGAAACTCTTAGACCTTTCAGTTTGGTTGACCACCTGAAAATCTGCATGATAAGTTCAGTTCCGGTCACTCGCCTCACCTGTAAGAAGAGGCTTGATACAATACAAAAGGTTCATTCCCGATTTCATCCATATTTTTTGACGTGGAGCAGGGCAGGAATTATGAGTACTTTCAGAGTAACCCGCAGCCGACATCGTGGCGGCAATCTTTTCCGACGTTTTCTCATGGCTTGTAGTCTGGCCTCGCTTGCTCTCATCGGAGGAACTCCTTCGATCGTTTCAGCCTCGCAAGCCGAGCACATCATTCTCATCGTGTTGGAAGGGATTAAGTCCTCCTCAATCCAAGGTGGGGCTACTCCAACCCTGGCTCAATTGGCCCAGGACGGAGTCGTCACCTGGTCCGCTCAATCCATTACCCCGCCCCTCACGGTGTCGGCCATGGCCTCCCTACTCACCGGCCTTCAAGTAGATAAGCATCGGGTGACGGCCGAGTGGGAAACATACGATTTTGCACGTGCATTCATGCGCTCTCCCACGGTCTTCGACTACATGGATCTGGCCGGAGGAAAAGATACAGGCGTCTTTCTTATGGATGAACGGCTCTATCAATTGGTCCGCCCTGAGATTTACGTCGACTCACAAGTCTGTGGCTATACCAAACCTCAATGCACACCCGAAACGGCGTCGGTATATATTAGGGACTTTTTGGAAAAAGTCGCCAGCGAGAAAGGGTATGGATTCCGGCTATTTGGAGTGCCCAATCTACTATTGGTGCATTTGCCTACGGCAGCCAAGGTCGGTCAAAAATACGGCTGGGATTCCGCAAAATATTCTGCGGCCTTAACGTCCATAGACACCGCGGTGAATCAACTCATTCAGACCTATAAGGAACTTGAGGTGTTAGACAAAACCATGGTGATTGTCACAGGACTTCATAGTGGCCCCATTCACACACCTTCTGAAAATGGAACGAAAGCCTCCGCCGGTTCCACGACATCAGAGTTAGATGCCACGATTCCCTGGATTGCCTGGGGGGCGAACATCAAAAAAAATCACCCCATCGCCCAATCAGTTTCCTTATTGGATACGGGGGCGACCATCATGTATGCCCTCGGGTTGAAAACCCATACCGAATGGGACAGCCATGTTATTGGTGAAATTTTTCAGGCGGCCCCAGAACGACGGACCACCGACAATGAAGAATTACAAAAATTACACTAAAATGAATCGAACATCCTTTAACAGTCAATTCCAGAATGGCGTTTGGTGCCTGTTCCTCTTTTTCGTTTCTCCTCTGTTTGTTCCACCTGGACACGCGGCAGAACAAGTCAATCCTTTGTTGCGAGAATTTCCTATTACCGTGAATCCGAGTGCGCTTACCCCTCCGACATGGTGGCATGTACCCGGCATTACCCCGTTGATCTGGACAAAAGATCCCATCAGTAGTGACGCCTACAAAACCACGGAGGCCAAGGACCTGAACCTTAAGCCTGGAGAATATCGTTTTGGGACCTTTACGTTTGATTTCTTATTCAAGGTGACCTTATCCGGAACCTTGGAATTCTCCCCAACACTCGATCAATGTGTGGATGGACGAGGGACACAAGTCCTGACAATTCGTTGTAGCCATACCCAACCCTATCCCCAAGAACCGGACTACCCGAAGTAATCGGACGGGATAAGAAGGAAGATCATGTCGAATTCTGTGCAAGACTGGCTTGATGCCCTCGAAGATGTCGATGATGCCACTCGCGAAGAAGCCGCGAAGGCCCTTGCCGAAAAGGGTGACCCGAAGACGTTAGAACCCCTGTTGACCGCCCTCGAAGACGACTATTGGTCGGTTCGGTCTCACGTCGGTTGGGCACTGGCCAAAATTGGCGGGGAGAAGGCGATTGAAGGCCTCATTACCCTTTTTAATGACAGCATGATGGAAGTGCAAGCTGAAGCCGTTCAGGCTATGGCTTCCATGGGGAAAGGAGTTATCCCCCAATTACTGACTTGCTTGAAAGACAAGCGGTGGCGGGTGCGCGAACAAGCCGCCAAAACCTTAGGAGAATTGCGTGACCCTCAGGCCGTCCAGGGATTGATCCTGGTGTGTCGCGACCGTGATGGGGCAGTCAAGAGCGCCGCGGCAGAAGCCTTGGGCAAAATTGGAGACGCGCGGGCAGTCCCAACTCTGATCAAATTCTTTAAAGATACATCCAAGATCGTGCGGGAAACTGCCGGAACCGCCTTGATGTATATTGGGGAAAAATCAGTAGACGCCCTTCTGGAGTCCCTCAAAGATCCCCACTTCGTCGTGCGCTGTCACGCCGTTCGGACATTAGGGGGCATGACCACGGACTATCAAATGGGCCGGGTATGGGTACGGGAGGCTCGCGTCGTCGATGCTCTGATCGACATGGTAAAAGATCCGGATCGGGCGGTTCGCGAAGATGCCACGATCGCCTTGGGGAATATCGGGGATCCCCGTGCAGTGGATGCCCTGATGGAAGCCATGAAAGATGGGGCGGTTAAACGCCATGCGATCGCTTCCTTAGGCATGATCGGAGATCCACGAGCCTATCCTCCCGTCCTGGACGCGTTAAAGGGAAAAGGGATTCATCAAGTAGGAAAGCCGACTCCTGGCTGCATTATCAGCGAAGAACTTTTAATTAAAGAAGCGGCGGCGACAGCCCTCGGCCATTTTCGTCATCCCAAAGTCATTCCGGATTTAGTGCTGTTACTCAAAGACCTTGTCCTTCGGGATTATGCAGCCAATTCCTTGGTGTTGATAGGAGACGTGGCCATTGAGCCACTGGTGTGGTTCCTCCATGACCCGGAGCTATCGAAAGTTGAGAAGGAAAGTGAACGAGTTCTGGCGTTTGCCACCACTCGAATGACGGCGTCTGGTGCCCTCAAAAAAACCATCTTAGACACCCTGGATAAACTCGGGTGGCAACCCTCAGCAGGCATCAGCAAAGAGACCAGGGAGATTGAATATACCGATACCTCGAATGTGTTAGGTGAGGGCGGGGAAGGCCGCTTTGGCAAGAGCGGCGACTTCGCCATGCCAGCCAAACCCCCGAAAATCGAACGGTAACACGCTCCATTTCCCGGATCGGAGCGAGGCGAACACAAGGTATTTAGGAACCTGTCGGACTTAGGAAGAATCGGCTGCAAAAGAGTCTATGCGACCCATATTTCGCCGCTTTCTTGGACCATAGTCCCGTTATGGGCTGGCGAAATCGCCACAATCTGGCCTCGCTCAGCCTCTTTTTCGCTCTCGATTCCCCAAGTCCGAGAGGCTTCTAGCGGATTTCTTCCCTCTGTTAGTCCCGCTGAAAATGTAAAATTCCCCACGTGAGATGCCCTGCTTGTCCAGCGTCGACCCAGTGCTGGAGTCCCGCTTTCATATTCGCCAAATATTCTTCCGTACACGCACGAATAAGCAAATGGTGTTGCGCAACCATTTCCCGAAGCACTCTCTCATAATGTACCGGGAGGTTTGAGGAAAGATCCTGGATTCCTACTTCCCGAAATCCAAGATCCCTGGCGAGGGATTGATAATACTCGATCGACCCTAACGAATCTAAATGAATGCGATCAAGTATGGGTTGCACCACCTCAGGCGGACACGTGGCACGTTGCATGGGATCGGTAAATATAAATTGCCCGTTCTTAGCTAACACCCGGTGAACCTCCTGAAAGACCTTTTCTCGATTTCCGCTGTGTAAAATCGCATCCTGCGACCACACGAGATCCACGCTGCCATCCGGCATGGGAATATCTTCAAAACTCCCATCCACCACATTGATCGCTAAACTGATGCCGTCTCGTTGATTGCATTCACGATTCCGTTGATTTTGAATTTCGCTTAAATTCAAGCAACCCACCTGACACCCATACTGTTTCACCAGGAATCTGGCCGATCCGCCATACCCCGAGCCGATATCCAATGCCCGGGTTTGGGCATTCAAATTTTTCACATAGCCGGCCATTTTCTTGACCGTCCTCCGGCTGGCTTCGACAATTGAATCACTTTCGGATTGGTAGAGCCCGATATGAATATCTTCCCCACCCCAAATAGTCGCATAAAATCGATCGGCATCCGAACTGTTGTAGTACTCACGAGCCGTCTCGACGGTGGTGGAATAATTCAGATTTCCCAATTTTCCCAAGATCGTGACCGGGCGTTCTTCGTTTTTATATCGCTTTTCCGCCACATGAATAAAAAAATCAGGGTCTTCCACCTTATGCGTCTCTTGAAAATCCGCGTACGTCTTGATTTGCTGAAACCCCACTTCGTGCATGAGGCGACGAGTGTATTCCTTGCGAAGCGGATACATATTCAAGTGAAACGTTGACCCATCCGTGAAGGTATATCGAAATCGCGCCAACCCCTCATCCACATACTCGGGTTCGGCACTCACATTATCCCCACAGTAGTAATAGACATGCTTGGAGGTAAAGCCATCATCCAAGATGCCGTCGTAATTCCGCTGGTCCAAAATCAACACGCCATCATGGTGGAGGGCGGCATAGAATTCCGCCAGGGCCTTTCGACGATCCTGTTCGGAAAAGAGGTGAGTCAGGGAATTGCCCAAACAAATCACCGCATCGTATTTATTGTAGATATCCCGACTCAGCCATCGCCAGTCAGCATGAATCGTCCGCATGATAAACCCGGCACGTCGGGCATTCTCAAAGGCTTGGGCTAGCATTTCAGGACTCCCGTCCGCACTGATCACATCGAACCCCGCCCGCAAGAGCCGGATGGAATGAAATCCCGTCCCGGTCGCCACATCCAAGATCCGTTTCACCCCACGCTCCTTCAAAATCCTGATAAAAAAATCTCCCTCACTGGAGGCTCTCGCCTCCCAATCAATCAAATCATCCCATTTCTGAACAAAACTTTGGACGTACTCCCCTTTATAGAGATCGGTTTTTCGTTGAGCAATGGGATTATCCCCATACATTTGCTCGTTCACGGGCACGGGTGATTTCTTGGTTATCATGGGAGCACCTCCTGGAGGGCCATTGCCCTCACTACCTCCTTGAGTGATGGGTAAAAGTGGGTAAAGATCGACAATGTCTTTCTGCTAAGGGCAAGGAGTAGAGACTCCTCTTCCAATGGACGGAGACCGACACCCTTCCCTTGACAGGAAATAAAAAAGGCCCCCGAACTTCTCTTGCGAGCGTAAGGAAGGCCCGAGTTGTTGTTTGCGAGATTTTCAATCTAACCCTTTAGGGCCGTCTCCGCAACCCCTTTCGAGTATTTAACCGCCATTTCTCAAGCCCAACATGACTAAGGTAAACAAAAGGCCTTACAGGCTTTTGACTATCAGCACCAGAACCACTACCGCATTCTCTCCAATATCGAGAATATGGAGGTTTCACAAATTTTTTGGAAATTGAGAGCACGAGGCTTTTTTCTTGTTCCCCAAGGGCAAATATGGTAAGGCCTAGTCTTCCCCATCAAATTCAGTCGTCTCATGTACCCGCTTAAAGCCTCCACACTTGTCTTCAAAATCTCCAGCGCCCTCGCGTTTCTCTTTTTATTGTGGGGCACCCTTGCACCGAATCATTTGGCGTCCATTACGGGGGGCTTTCAAACTGCTCTTCTTGATTCGTTTGGTTGGCTGTATGTCCTGGCAGCATCCAGTTTTCTTATTTGCGCCCTCTGTCTAATTTTTTCCCGATGGGGTGACATTCCGCTTGGTCCGGATGGGGCCAAGCCCGAATTTCCGCTCCTCACGTGGTTTGCCATGCTGTTTTCCGCAGGGATGGGCATCGGGCTCGTGTTCTGGGGAGTCGCGGAACCCACCTCCCATTTTCACGATCCTCCCATTGGCGAAGGAGGAACGCCTCAAGCAGCCCGCCTGGCGCTGCAATATTCCTTTTTCCATTGGGGCCTTCACCCATGGGGCATCTATACCATGGTGGGTTTAGCCCTTGCCTATTTTCAATTCCGGAAAGGCACACCCGGGCTGTTTAGTTCAGGCTGCCAGCCGGTTCTTGGCAGACATTCTTCCGGGCCTCTGGGAACCGCCGTGGATGTCATCGCCGTCTTCGCCACCGTCTTCGGGGTGGCGACCTCTCTGGGGTTCGGAGCCGTGCAGATCAGCGGGGGATTATCCTATGTGTTGAACGTGCCTAATACCCTCACCACTCAGTTAGTCGTCATCGCCATTGTTACCATCTTCTTCATGCTATCGGCACAAACGGGACTTCAACGAGGCATCAAATACCTCAGCAATCTGAATATGATCCTGGCCCTGACTCTGTTGCTCTTTCTTCTGTTTCTGGGGCCTACGCATTTCATCATGACCGTCTTCCCCTCGACTTTCGGCCATTACATCCAAAACCTGCCCACCATGAGCCTGAATCTCGCGCCCTTTCGAGATTCCACATGGATTCATACCTGGACATTGTTTTATTGGGCCTGGTGGATGGCCTGGGCACCATTTGTCGGCACCTTCATTGCGCGGATTTCAAAAGGCCGGACTGTGCGCCAATTCGTGCTGGGCGTGCTGCTGGTGCCATCCCTCTTCTGCGCCTTCTGGTTCACGGTCTTTGGCGGAACGGGTATTGCGTTGGAACTGTTTCAGGACACGCCGCTCAAAACCGTGATGGAAAAACAGGGCATTGAAGTGTTGTTGTTTACCGTGCTGGAACACTATCCAATGGGAACGATCATGTCGCTCATCGCCATCTTTCTGATCGGCACCTTTTTCATTACCTCGGCCGATTCCGCGACCTTTGTTCTGGGAACTCTCACCACCAACGGCAGCCTCAACCCGCCTAACCGGATCAAATTCACCTGGGGCGTCATTCAATCCCTGTCGGCGGCTATCCTCCTTTGGTCCGGCGGACTCAAAGGCCTGCAAACCGGCGCCATCCTGGCCGCCTTTCCCTTTATCTTCGTCATCATCCTCCTTATCATCTCTCTCCTCAAATCCTTTAAGGAAGAAACAAAAAAGTACAATTCTCAGAGAATCTAGCCGAAACACATAATTGTCTATTTAGTCTATTTAGTCTATTTTGTCTAAAATGAACAAAGGAGGACTATTCTATGCAATATGTATCCGCAAGTGATGCCAAGCAACATCTCGCAGCCATTTTAGATACCGCTCAACGAGAGCCTGTCATGATCAGACGGCAAAAACGGGATGTGGCCGTGGTGCTTTCAGTCCAAGAGTATGAACGGGTGTGTGCGTTGAATCGGGAAGAATTTCAGCGATTTTGTGACCGCGTAGGAAAAGGAGCAGCAGAAAGCGGACTGACCGAAAAGAAATTGGCTGAAATTCTGGCTGATGAAGGCTAGAACACGCATCGTCCTGGACACCAACGCGCTGGTAAACCGTCTTCTTGTGCCTGATTCTATTCCTGCGAAGGCAGTAAGAAAAGCCGTAGAGGAGGGGAAGATTCTCGTGTCTGAATCAACCTTATACGAACTGGCCAAAGTCCTAGGGAGAGAAAAATTCGATGCCTACGTCAGGCTCCAGGACCGGGAAGAATTTTTACGAATTCTGGGACGAATTGCCGAGATGGTCACAATTCTTCATGCCGTTCACGATTGCCGAGATGTACGAGATAATCACATCTTGGAGGTGGCCGTGAACGGACAAGCTCAGGTCATCGTCACCGGCGATAAAGATTTACTCATGTTGAACCCCTTTCGGGGCATTACCATCTTGAGACCTGCCGACTATCTGAAATGGAAAGAAGTCCCCTCACCTTCTGCCTAAGTGCCCGATCAATAATTTCTGTCCGCTCCTCCACATCGCCCTCTCCCCAGATCCTTCCAGTAAGAGACCAGAAACGAAGCCTTGGTCCCGGAGAGAAAAAATTTACGCCAAAATGGCTGTCCTGATCATACCTTTGAGTATGATAAATGGAACATCGAACAACCGTCAGCCTCGAAAATGAGGCGTTTGATTTTCTGAAACAAGTTGGTGGCGAGAATAAAAGTGCGTTTATCAACCAACTATTACTAGAAAAGAAACATCGGCTGCTCAACCAGGCGATCCTGAAAGCCAATCAGGAAGAAACAAATGATACCGCCTACCAAAAAAATCTGGCAGAGTGGGAAGGCACGCTCGCTGATGGGCTGGACCCATGAGCGGGACGGCCTATCGACAATTGGAAATCTATTGTGTTGATCTCGATTTGTCGTGAACCTCACACGGAGCCAAGCGAATGGCCTAGAGCAAGACCGCCATGTAAATATGAAACAGCTTCGCGCCGTCGATACCTCACGAATGACCAATCAACAAGGAATATTGGAAAAGCGGTATCTGGATCCGATAAAAGCAGCCCTGGCAATCATGTTTGATTGGTAAAAATCAGACTGGCATTCACCAATGATTGCCACCCTTTTTGAAAGAAGGTTGCCCAGATCATCGTCATCGGCGATGAGGATTGACTCGTACTGAATCCCTTTGGGGATATTCCCATTATGAGACCTGCCAATTATCTGAAATGTGGAAAGCCATTTCCCCTTCACCTCCCATTTAGAGATTTAAATTGACTGATCAATTATTTCTCTTATCCCTGCCCCTCATCGCTCTTAGGCTATCCCGTTTTTTACGGTTGAATGAGGCTTTCTTTTCTTGAACAACAACTAATAGAATTTTTTCTCCCTTGCTTGAAATAGATCTTTAACCGTATCAGGCAATTTTCCCCTGGATTTTATTACCCGAGAACGCTACCCTCTCACTCTAGAAATCGTCTTCCCCATTCACTCCGATTAATGGACAGGATGTACAGGCCTGTTCTTGAAAAGGAGGCTGGTGCACGATGCACATTAAGACAGAGCTTTACCCCGAGGCCGTTGTGCTGCACCTCGAGGGCCGTTTTGATTTTCATGCCATGGACACGTTTCTGGCCGCCCTATCCCAAGCTGAAAAGCTCCCTCATCCCCGTCACATTATTCTTGACTTGCACAAGCTCACTTTTATTGACAGTATGGCGATAGGACGCCTGGTCGGGACCCAACACCGGCTGCAGCGTGACTCGATTCGGTTCACCCTGGCCGGGCAAACCGGGTACGTCGATACCGCTCTCAGGGAAATCAAACTCGAAACCATGCTCTCAACGGTTCGCTCCGTGGAAGAAGGATTAGCGTTACCACCTTTAAAAGGCTCAACCTGAAAGGAACGATTATGCCTGAACCTGCTACAAATCCCCCGCACATCACCATCACCGAAACGTTGGTGAGGTTTTATGTCCTCCTGGCCCAATACATCGACCGGTGCCTGGATGAAACGACCAAACGCTCACTCCCGGAAGGAGAATTCCAAAAACATCTTACCGAGACTCGCACGCAGGTAACGGAGCTTCTCACGACGAATCGTGTCGTCAAGAACAAGGCGGAGATGGAATTTCAACGAATCACCATGCTTTGTGAACAATTTTTGAATAGTCCGGCCGATCAGACAATCAAAGACACCCTGCAACAGGAGCATGAAATTCTGAGGATCAAGATGTTGGCGCTGAGCGACCTCTTAGCGGTGTTTCGATCGGTGTAGCAACCACCAACCAACCGCACATAAGCTCTCGCCCCTTCCTCATTGACCCCCCAAAAAATCGTGTGGTAACGTCGACTTTCGGGTTTTCCCTAGTGGTAGGGGGAACCCGCGTATCGAAAAGGCGTGATCCCAATTTCTCCACTTGGAACCGACATGGCCGACTCGGTCGCTGAACATATTTCCGCTCTGGACGACGAGGATTGGGGGGTGCGCGAAGATGCGGCGGTCGCCCTCGGGCGTCTCGGCGATCCCCGCAGCGTTCAACCATTGATTCGGGCGCTTCGTGACTCAGACCGGGCCGTGCGGGAAGCCGCAACCTCCGCCTTAAAAGCGCTTGGCGAACCGGCAATCCTCTCGTTAGGATTTTGCCTCCAGGATACGAATCTTCAGGTGCAAGAATCGGCCGCGTGTATCCTGGCCACAATCGCCAACGAGCAAGTCTTAGATCCCTTGTTGTCCGCGGCATTGAGTCCCAACTGGATCGTGCGCTCGTCGGTGGCAAAGGGCCTTGGTCGCATTCAGAGTCCACAAGCCATTGATACGTTGAGCTTGCTTCTCCAGGATAAAGTGCCGGCCGTGCGAGAAGAAGCCGGACGGGCCATGCAAGCCATTGGCGACGCCAGTGTTCCCAAACTGTTAGATTCTTTGCATGATCCGAATTGGAAAATCCGGTTGCGTGCGGTGGAAGCCCTGGCCCTCTTAAAACCTCAGGAGGCGGTGGGACCGTTGATGATGCTGGTTCTTGAGGATTCCGATACAGCCGTTCGCCAGGACGCCGTGCGGGCACTTGGACAGATCGGCGATACCCGCGCTATTCCCCTGTTGCTCTCGTCTCTCGCTCTCAAGACGCCCTCACTCAAACTGCCCGCTATTGAAGCACTCGGCCAGATCCGATCCACCGAAGCCATCCCCGCGTTGATCGCGTTGGTCAACTCGCTACCCACTGAAGCCTACGAGGATCGCATGGAAGGATGCACCGACCCTCAATATAAAGAAGACCTTCCGCCCCTTGAAGCCGCCATCAAGGCCTTGGCGAAGATTCGGGACCCCCAGGCTATCCCGACACTCATCCAGGCGCTGCAGAGTACTCTCCTGCGCCCGGAAGCCGCTGAGGCCCTGACGCAGTTTGGCCAAGCAGCCGTGAATCCGCTGTTGAAACTCTTAAAAACGACCAAGAATGACAATCTCCGCCGTCATGTGTTGGAATCTCTTTCTCACCTCGGCTGGAGGAGGGGACAGATACGCCTCTAACTGAAAGACCTGAGGATGCCGAAAGAAACATTCGAAACGATCATATCTGAACTTGATCACGAGGAAGATTGGCGCCGTATGCGGGCCACCTCCACCTGCGTGAAGGGAGGACCCAAGGCCGTCGAAGCCATTATTCAGGCCATGAAAACCGGCTCTCCTCACTACAAGGTAGAGGCGGTGAAAATGTTGGCCCGTCTCCGGGATCCACGAGCCGGCCTGGCCCTCGCTCATTTACTGAAGGATGAGGATGAGCAGGTCCGGCAGGCTGCCGTGGATGCCCTTGAGCACATGGCCGGCATTTTGGATGAAGCCACTGCGGCTGCACTCTTAGAGCATTTGCGCGACGACACCCTCAAAGAGAAAGTCTCAGCACTTCTCGGTGTCATTCCCACGTCTATCGGCCCTCTTTCTGAACGGCTCAAGGATCCCGATCAAGCCATCCGTCTCCGGGCCGCAGAGATTCTCGCCCACCTCCTCGATCCCCGATCGGCGGATGCGTTCGTTGATGCCATGGCCGACCCCGATCTTCGGGACCTGGCCACCGATGCCTTGCGCAAATTGAGAGCGATTCGAGACCGTGTCGATCAAATTATGGACGACCTGCGGGCAGTGGATGAATCCGAGTTGAAGGAAGGCGTGCGGCAGGAATCGGTCATTCAACTGCATCGTATTGGCCGACCAATTGTCGAAATTTTAATTGAATACCTGGAAGACGATGACTGGGTGGTTCGGGAGGCCGCCGCTGACACACTTGGCAAAATCGGCGATATTCGGGCGGTGGAACCCCTCATGGTCCGACTCCGGTCGGATAACGACACGGGCGTGAAAGAACATGCGCTGAAATCCCTGGGGCTCATCGGCGATCCCCGGCCGGTTGAGTTGTTTATTGAGGCCATTCCCGTTCGCCCTCTTCGCATACTCGCCGTCGAAGCCTTGGAGAAAGTGAAAGATGTCGAAGTCCTGCGGCCTCATATTGAACTGTTTGCCCGATTAAAGACGGACCGGGATGGCCTGATTTCCTATAATTCCGGGGTCATCCTTGACAAACTGGAGGCCGCCGCTGCACAAATGGGCATGGATGAAGAAGCCTGGGCTGGAAAGGAGTCATAACTCATGACGGAAAGTAATCACGTCGATCCCCTGTTGTCGGCACTTCGCGATGACAGTGAGGCCCTTCGGGACCATGCCGCCTCTCGACTCGGAGAAGTTGGGTCGGAAGCCGTTCCGAAGCTGATTAATATGTTTTTGGAAGACGATTGTGTGATTCGTGAGGCGGCCACGAGCGCATTGGTTCAAATTGGAGAACCGGCCATTGCCCCCTTGATTGACGCGCTGAAAGACGACGAAGAATGGGCCGTTCGGGAACAGGCGGCCACTGCTCTCGGGAAACTCCGTGCGATCAAATCGGTGGAACCGTTAGTGCATGCCATACGTCACGACAAGGATGGAGGCGTGCGCACCGCCGCAATTTTGGCGTTGGAACGGATTGGTCATCCTGATGCAGTTCCCGCCTTAGTGGATGCCTTGATGGACGCAACCCTCCGGGAGGATGCCGCGAGAGTGTTGAAAAAGTTGGGGGACTCCCGCGCCACTGATGCATTAATGGAAGGTCTGCAGGCCTCGAACTGGATTGTGCGCCGGCACGCGGCAGAAGCGTTGGGGAAAATCGGCGATCCTCGATGTCTGGATTCATTGATTCAGGCGCTGGCCGATGAGGACTGGCTTGTTCGCCGCAATGCCGCAGAATCCCTGGCTCGCTTCAAGGATAGCCGGGCCATCGATCCGTTGGTCCCCTTACTTGAAGATGAAAATGAAATGGTTCGGGACACCGCCGAAGGTGCCCTGGCGAGTTTGGGGTGGACACCCGGTTCTTCCCATTCATAGGGAAACATAGTCTTTTCGCTTTTTTTAACTATATAACTAAGGACACTGAACCATCATGGCAAATGAAGCACCCGCAAAACTCATTTCGATCGGCCCCAAGAGTGGCACGAAAAAAGACGGGTTTAATCTTGTGACCGAAAACGTGACCGCGATCAATCCTGAGACCAAACAAATCGAGGTCGAACTGTTGGCGTACGACGGGAAGACTGTTCTTATGGATGTCAGTGAAGAAGCCGTCGAAGACCTGGCAAAAATCAAAGTCGGCGATGGGGCCACGCTTCGGGTGGTTGAAGAAAACGGAAAACGGATCGTCAAAAGTTTTCGCATCCGGTCCAAGGACCCCAACGTTCAAAGAGCCGATGCCGCGCTGCTGGATCTGACAGATACCCACTGGCTCAATCGCAAGCACGCCATTGAAGTGCTCGGCGAACTTCGGGTGGAAGCCGCCGTGAAACCGTTGGTGGAAATGCTCAATGATGAAGTGGGCGATGTCCGGCAGCGTGCCTATGAAGCCTTGATCAAGATAGGAGCACCCTGTGTCGCTGAGGTCGTTCCTTTCTTGATGTCCGAAGAAGACGACCTTCGGCAATCGGCCACCGAAATTCTTCGAAAGATCGGGAAACCGGCAGTGGAACCATTGGCCCTGGCATTAGGCGAAGCCGATGAACCGCTTCAAAAACGCATTATGAAGGTGTTGGACCGAATGGGCTACAAACGCAAATAGGAATATTGAAAAAGCACGCCCTGAATCTGGTCGAATGGGTGGCTGTGCCTGCGCCCGAGCTCCCGGCCTTCGTAGCCGAAGCTACTTCGGCGGAGTAAGCTCGGCAGGGAGGCCAGCAACGTTCTGAAATCCAGTGAGGAGTGAAAAGTGAGAAGAAAAAAATGAACGGTATTCTTTAGCATCCCACTCTCTCCCCCTAACGCTTCACGATTCCGTGCGGCCTTGCCGTTCCCTAGCTTTTTGGCGAAGGATGGGTTCCTACAGTTTTTCGTCCCACCGATAGATAATAAAATCCCTGATCTTCCATCCGTTGGGGTTCGTACACATTGCGAAGATCGATGAAAATCGGGGAGGTGACTGCGGCCCGAACGCGCTCAAAATCCAGATTTCTGAACTGGTTCCATTCCGTGACCAACACCACGGCATCGGCCCCCTCCATCGCATGGTAGGCATCCTGACAGGGAACCATATTTGGCAAGACTTTCATGGATACCTCTAAGGCCTCCGGATCATAGGTCCGCACGGTCCCACCCGCTTTCATCATCTGCTCGGCCAGATACAAGGCCGGTGAATCCCGAATATCGTCCGTGTTAGGTTTAAAGGCTAATCCGAGTAACGCAAAGGTTTTTCCTTGCAACTTCCCGACCGCATCCTGAATTTTCTCCAACATCCGGACTCGCTGCTCGTCGTTCACCCGTTTGGTGGCCTTGGCGATGGTCATTTCGTAATCCGCTTCGTTGCCGATGTTGATCAACGCGGCCGTATCCTTTCCAAAACACGATCCTCCAAACCCTGGCCCCGCATGCAGAAATTTCGATCCGATCCGTTTGTCCAATCCCATCCCTTTGGCCACCATTTGCACATCGGCACCAACCCGTTCGCAGAGATTGGCCATTTCATTAATAAAAGAGATTTTCGTGGCCAAGAACACATTCGAGGCGTATTTGATCATTTCCGCGGTGGGAATATCCGTTATGACAATCGGCGTTTCAAGGATATACAGAGGACGGTACAGATCTTTCATAATCGCCACCGATTCCGGACTGTCGGCTCCAATGACCACGCGATTGGGCCTCATAAAATCCTCAATGGCCGAGCCTTCCCGAAGAAATTCCGGATTCGAGACCACACCAAAACTACACGGCGTCGTCTGGTTCGCCTGAATAATTGATCGAATGCGTTTTGCGGTTCCAACCGGCACGGTGGATTTGGTCACCACCACTTTATATCCGGTCATCCGTGTGCCGACATCTTTGGCCACGACATCAATAAACGACAGATCGGCTGACCCGTCCGGCCTGGAAGGGGTTCCCACGGCAATAAAAATGACCAGGGCTTCATCGACGGCTTTATGTAAATCGGTGGTAAATCGAAGACGACCGGCAGTCAGATTTTTGCTCACGAGTTCGGACAGGCCCGGCTCGAAAAATGGCACCTTGCCCTTTTCCAAAGCCGCAATCCGGCTTCCATCAGTGTCCATACACAGCACATTTATGCCGAATTCCGCAAAACAAGCCCCTGTCACTAATCCAACGTACCCGGTTCCAATCACGCTGACATACATGAAACTATCCTCCTTGAGCTCGATACAATGTTTCCATTTTACCCGGTGTTATTCGGTTTAAACCTTACTGAACTTAAAAAAGAACAAGTCATTATACTCTATTCGATGTTGCTTGACAGCCTCCAGGGTGACCACTAAAATCAGTTCAAAATTTCCAAAAGAGCGGGAATAGCTCAGTGGTAGAGCATCGCCTTGCCAAGGCGAGGGTCGGGGGTTCAAATCCCCTTTCCCGCTCCAATGTTTCAAGACCTTACGAATCTGGGTTAACCTGCCAAACATTCCATCTGGGATTTGAGCGGTCAATTTTTCCCTAAGGCCTCCCTCAATTTCTTCTTTTATTTCGGGCCATCGTGCGAATAATTGATGGCCATTCCCAAATTCCGTGAGAACCCCTTTTCCCCCTTTGCGCACATGCGCGCCCAGCTCTAAAGACTCCCGGTAGGTCATCCAGATCGGCGCGGCGAAGCCGTTGGCGGATGCGGCCATCCAGAGCGCCAGGATGTTGATCCCGGAATAAGGCGTGCCGTTATGCCGCAACGGACGGGTGATTTTGCCCGCCGCATGTTCGGCGTTCCACGGCTTCATCCAGGGACGGACACCCTGTTCCAGATCGGCCACGATTTTATCCGTGACGCGGGTGTAGATGTCCTGCCGTGAGATTTTATCCTCTGAATTGTGATTTGTGGTGCTGGTGGTCATGACGGCCTCCTTTTTTGAAATTGATGTTTGCTCTCTCACGAGGAGCGGAGAGCAAACTCAACCCGGAGGAAAAAAGGAGGCAGGCGCGAAAAAGGCCCAGGGCGGGACGCAGGGACCGGTATGCACAGGATCACCCGTGACAGAGCGTCATTTACTCTGGCGCGGCCTGTGCGGGACCGAAGGCATATAAACGCCCGGCATAAGCCTTCGCGCCACAACACCGGCACCGCATTACAAGATAGAAAAACCAGATGGCAGGATGGCCCTCGCGCGCGGTGTGCTGGGCCGCACGTCCGGCCCGTCTGAGGGAACGGGGAGCGGGCTTACAAGGACCGGCGGGAAAGGAACATGGGAAGAAGGTCATTTTGAAAAAAGCATGCTCGGAAAGGTTAGAAAACCTATTAGGAAGAGGGGGAAGTCCATAGTTTCAGCGCAAGAAATGTTGGGATTTCGCTTTTCCTTATTAAGAAATACCTGTAATCTCCGTACAATCAAGAATTTCCAGATATATAAAGGTAAAACTAAATTGTTTTTAAAAGGAATACGAAATTAAGCGAATGCTGCTTGATAACAAAAAAAACGGAAGAGTAGGCGACGAGCTTCGCAAGCATCTGACTGACGGTGCGAAGCTGTCAGTCATATCCGGGTTATTTTCGATTTATGGGTTTGAAACACTTAAAAAAGAACTTAACCAGATTGACGGTATACGTCTTGTCCTTTGGCAATCCCCGGCCAACGACAAAACCTCCTCGGCGTTCTCGTCCATCGCAGGTGACCAATTTGAATTGCGGTTCAAAAATCAGCTCAATCAAACGCAAGTCGCAAAGGAATGCGCACGCTGGCTTGTGGACAAAGTAGAGGTCAGATCCGCAACCAACCCCGCTGCCTTTGGCCAAAATCTCCTGCATGTCCAGAACAAGAACGGTGAAGCCATAGGCATTCAGGGCAGTTCACCTTTCACGAGCACGGGTTTGGGATATACGGAATCTGATCGCTATCACATGAATATGTGCGCAATGGACGCGCCAAGCACAACGGCTATGCTGGAATGGTTCGAGAGTATTTGGAATGATCCCGCTGCTCTTAAGGATGCCAAAGAAGAGATTCTTAAACAGCTCGATAACCTTATTAATGACCAAACGCCAGAATTTATCTATTTTTTGACTCTATACAACATTTTCAAGGACTTTCTCGATGACATTGATGAGGAAAACATCATCAAAACCAAGACAGGGTTCAAGGAAACCCTCGTTTGGAACAAGCTTTATAAATTCCAACGCGACGGGGTTCTGGGGGCCATCGATAAACTGGAAAAATATAATGGCTGCATCATTGCGGACAGCGTGGGTCTTGGTAAAACCTTTGAGGCCCTTGCCGTTATCAAATATTACGAGCTGCGAAATGACCGTGTGCTTGTGCTGTGCCCCAAGAAGTTGCGGGATAACTGGGCGGTTTATACGATCAACGACAAACGCAATTTGTTCAGCAAAGACCGCTTCAACTACGACGTTCTGAACCATACGGACCTGACGCGGCTACAAGGCCGGTCCGGGGAAATCAGTTTAGAGACGGTCAATTGGGGTAATTACGATCTGGTGGTGGTTGACGAATCCCATAACTTCCGCAACAGCAGCTCGGCAAAGGAAGGCCTTACCCGCTATTCCCGCCTGATGAACGAAATCATCCGCTCTGGGGTTAAAACCAAAGTCCTGATGCTTTCAGCAACTCCGGTGAACAACCGCATGAACGACCTGAAAAATCAGGTGGCGTTCATAACGGAAGGGATGGACTACGCTTTTGCGGATTTTGGCATCGCCAGCATCGAGCAAACACTAAAAAAGGCCCAAACACGGTTTAATCAGTGGCTGAAGTTAGACGCGAAGAATCGGAAAGTTGAAACGTTACTCGACAGCATGAAGTTCGATTATTTCAAGCTGCTAGATATCCTGACAATTGCGCGGTCGCGTAAGCACATTGAAAAATATTACGACATAGCTGAAATCGGTGCGTTCCCCGAACGCCTAAAGCCAATTAATATCAAAGAAGACATTGATACCCAGGGGCATTTCCCGCCGCTGAAGGAGATAAACCGTACGATCCGCCGTCTTAATCTCAGCGCTTATTCTCCCCTGAAATATGTGCGCACGGACAAGCGCGAGGAATACAACCGCAAATACGACATCCAGGTCAAAGACGGTGCGTCTGTCTTCCGCCAGGTGGACCGAGAGCAAAGCTTGATCCACCTTATGCGGGTGAACCTCTTGAAACGGATGGAAAGCTCTATCAATTCATTCGGACTTACTCTGGAGAAGCTCTTGGGCGAAGTTGACCGCCTTCTGGAGAAGCTCGAAAACCACAACAGCGAGGACATTGAGGAATTGGGGGTCGAGGATATCGAGGTCGATGAGCCGGAGTTCGACCCCTATCTGATCGGCAGGAAAGTCAAGGTGCTCATTAAGGATATGGACGAGGTTCGCTGGAAGCAAGACCTTGAAGATGACCGCTCCAAATTAACAGAGCTG
>WHTE01000034.1 GCA_009377845.1 Nitrospirales bacterium
TGTATAACGACACGGTGTTGGGCTTCAACAAGTCGGGCAAGGAAGCGGTGCGGCAGCAAGTGGAAGAGCCGATTTACATCCGGCCCGCCGAGCGGGTGAACTGGCTGTAAGCGGGCGACCCCGAGGGGTTCAGGAAAGGCAGGGAGCGAGGCACGTCGCTCCCTGCTTTTTTTGTGGTGTGCCGGGGGCTAGGTCGGCCACCTCCGGGGGAGCGGGCCAGGGGAGCGGCGAAGACCCGGCACGACTCATGAGCAAGAAGCGGTAGTAGACCACCGTCGGGCGGGCCTGCCAGGACAAGGAAACGGAAAGTTCCATTTAGGCGTATGACTTTCAACGGAAATGGGTTAAGAGAAATAAGAATTCCAGGAATTTAATAGTGCTACTAGGCGGTGCCAATGACAGCGGTATCAGTTAGTTCCTATAGCGTGTAAAAAAGCTTGTGTCTCACCGATCAGACACTGTCTGCTGAATGGTGAATGATCAATGAAACGCACAGGTCCTTGGAGACCATGTCTTCCTGAGTAAAACGAAGGATCTCGCTGGGCATTGTCTTCTCCATCTGGGCACAGATTCTTCGCCGTCGGTTCAGGATGACAGCCTGGTGAGGGCCTCACCGAGTCATCACGTGTTCGTTCAATGTCTGAATGGTGAAATCTCAGTTTTTACATTCCACTGATAAAAGAATTGTGTTGACACTCCATGTTGCGGGGCCGCCGCTTCGTTGGTGGTCGTCTCAGTTGCCCAACAAAATCTTCACAATCTGTTCCTCCGTCAACCGGTTCTTCTTCATGCAGGTTCTCCTCAGGTTCAGAATAACCTCACATATCAGGTGGCCCAATTTTCAGGGGGCATTCCAACTTCTCAAGCCCCGGCTTCGAAGTCTCACGAAAGCCCATTGAACTTTTCGAACGTGAGGTGAGTTCGGTATAGTTGGCAAGGTGAATTGGTAGACCCCGTGAAAGGTTGTTGTGTGTATTCTTTATCCGAATCATGGCTAAGGAGAGGCCCGATGACGGAACTGGCCGCATTGCGGAATGAATTAGACGAAGCCCGGTTACGCACCGATAGCATGTTTACTCTCATAAGTGCTCAGGCGATGTATGAGCGTCCCATACCCGAGAGACACCGCCTGATTTTTTACCTGGGCCATCTCGAAGCGTTTGACTGGAACCAAATTTGTCGATGGACATTGGGCATGCCCTCCTTTCATGAGTCCTTTGATCATTTATTCGAAGCGGGGATTGATCCGTCCGATGGGAATGTTCCCACTGATCAACCGTCTGATTGGCCAACGGTCAAGGAAGTGCAACGCTATAATGCACGGGTTCGCGAAGAGGTGGATCGCGTGTTGGCTTCGGCTCCGGAATGGATCATCCATGTGGCGGTTGAACACCGTCTGATGCATGCCGAAACCAATGCGTATTTGCTCCATCACCTGGATTCGAAGTACAAGCATGCTTCCTCGGATTCTCTTCTCCTTTCCGGTGAACCACCGGCGGATGAGATGGTGAACATTCCTGCAGGCATGACGACGTTGGGAAGTCAGCCGGAAGATGGATTTGGCTGGGATAATGAATTTGCGCAACATAAAGTGCATGTCCCGGCGTTTTTAATCAGTCGGTATAAAGTGACGAACCAACATTATCTGCGATTTGTTCAGGATGGTGGGGAGCCGCCGGCTTTTTGGGTCCGGCGAGAGGATACCTGGTGTTTGCGCGCCATGTTTGAGGAGGTGCCCTTGCCTTTGTCTTGGCCGGCTTACGTGACCCATCGACAGGCACAAGCCTATGCGGATTGGGTCGGGATGGCCCTTCCCACCGAAGCGCAATTCCATCGGGCGGCTTATGGAACTCCGTCCGGGGTTGAACGATCGTTTCCCTGGGGTGATGAGGCGCCAAGGTTTCAGCACGGGAATTTTGATTTTCAATCCTGGGATCCCGTTCCTGTCACGGCTCAGGCTCATGGCAACAGCGGGTTTGGCGTAGCTCAAATGGTAGGGAATGGCTGGGAATGGACATCGACACCTTTTCATCCCTTTGACGGATTCTCGCCCCTTCCAACGTACCCTGGCTACTCCGCCCGGTTTTTTGACCAGGATCATTATGTGGTAAAAGGTGGCGGCCCCCTTACCGCAAGCAGGTTATTGCGCCGGTCATTTCGAAATTGGTTTCGACAAGGTTACCACTATGCGCATATCGGCTTTCGCTGTGTGCAGACCCATGAGTGACGATATTCCTCCAAATTGTCGTGCATCGGGTTTAAAATTTTTATGCGACGAATGTTAAAAAGAAACGGGCATTGGTGGCGTCTTTTCGTTGTGCTGATTCTATGGGGGAATTCAGCCTTTGCTGCGGACACTCTGGTGATTCTGCATTCGAGTGAACATCATGGGGTCGCACTTCCGCTGGACCAAGCAGGGGATATCAGGGTTGGAGGATTGGCCAGACGGGCAACAATTGTGGAAGAGGTTCGGCGGGAAGGCGCGCCGGTCTTGCTGGTGGATTCCGGAGATATCTTAATAGGAACGGCTCTGTCCTCCTGGTTTCGTGGTGAACCGGATATTCGCGCCATGAATCTGATCCGCTACGATGCCATGGTGGCTGGAAACCATGATTTTGATTATGGGTTGGACCATCTTCGCACGTTAGTCGATCTTGCCGATTTTCCAATTTTGTGCACGAATCTGCAAACTGAGCGATCCGACCTGCCTTGTCGGCCCTCCTTTATCACGCGCATGGGGAACGTGAGCGTTGGTGTGTTAGGTATTGTGGGGAAGAGTAATTTTCCGGAAACCTTCAACCGGGATGTCGTCAAAGTGCTTTCGCTGGTGGATCCGGTCGTCTCCCTTCCATCGGAAGCCTTGCGGTTACGAACCGAAAACCATGTCAATCTGGTCTTTGTGATCACTCATCAAGATACCGATGAAGATTTGAAAATTCTGGAGACAGTTGATGGGGTGGATGTGATCATCGGTGGACATACCGAAGGGTTCGACGGACTGTATGCTCGTGGATTGACACAGCCGGTTGAAACCGTGACTCGTCCTGGAGCGGTGTATGTGAAGACGCATCGTCAAGGACGAACTGTTGGGCGATTAGATCTGACGATTGAAGACGGAGCCGTGCTTCACGCACGGTCCCGCAATATTCCTGTGACGGCGGCGGTTCCAATAGAGCCGAACGTCCAACAACTTCTGGCTGAGTATCGCCAACGGTTTGCCTGGCATGCCACGCAGGTCTTGGGGCACGCGTCGGTGCGGCTTCAAGGCGATCGGCCGGTTGTCCGAACCCAAGAGGCCAATTTGGGCAATCTTTTGGCCGATCGTATGCGGACAACCTTGGGCACGGAAATCGCGCTGATTAACGCCGGGCAGATTCGGCAAAGTCTGGAACCAGGTCCAGTGACTCTGGGCGATGTGCTCTCGGTTTTACCCTTTGACTCCGCTCTTGTGACTGTGCACGTCACGGGGGCGATGCTTCGTCAGGCCTTAGAACATAGCGTGAGCCAATGGCCGAATCATTCCGGTCGGTTTTTTCAGATGTCCGGTCTCCAGGTGACCTATTATGGAGAGGCTCCGGTTGGGTCTCGTGTGAGGAGAATGATGGTTGGAGGTGTGCCGTTGGATGTTTCGAAAACCTATACCGTGGCGACGGATGCGTTTGTTGCGGACGGTGGGGATGGTTATGACATGTTTACTCACGCCACACATCGAATAGACCATCAAACCCCTTTGCGGGATCTTTTGCTGAAGGCGTTAGCCGATGGCCCGCTCCATGCGGAAACGGATCGCCGTATGATTTTCGTGAATCGCTCTCCGTCTCATTAACCTACCACAATTTCATGCACCTTCCACAAGCCGCTTGTGATTCGCGCCGATGGTGGGCCGACCTGGCTGATGTCTGGCGGGATACAAGGCTGATTGTCCTGACAGCTCAGATTGCCGCGATCTATGCGGCCATTCTCATTCCCTTTAAAGCCGGCATTCCTATCATTCCGGGTTTTGTGGAATTGCGTCCAGCCAATGCCATTCCCATTGTCGCCTCGCTGTTGTTCGGTCCCGCCGCGGCCTGGGGCGCCGGGATTGGCAATGTGATCGGGGATTGTTTTGGCACGTTGGGGCCGGCGAGCGTCTTTGGATTTGTAGGCAACTTTTTCTTCGGGTATCTCCCCTATGTGTTGTGGGGGCATTTGGGGTGGCTCTCATCCGGGCAGCCTCCTCTGGTGAAGTCCTGGCGTCAGATGGTGGAATATGGCGTAGTGTGTGTTATCGCTTCGGCAGCCTGTGCGGGAATTATCGGTTGGGGAGTGGAGTGGTTGGGTTTGTTACCCTTTGTCATCCTGGCTCCAGCCATCTTTTTTAACAATATCGTGATGGGAATGTTCCTCGGTCCTCCGTTATTGGGCTTTCTCTATCCCAGGGTCCAACTGTGGCGGTTACGGTATGAGGATATTCGACAATCAGGTTCTTCCAGTTTCCAACCCTCCAGCCCTCCGAGGACACACGATTCGCTTTTCAAGGATGTGACAAGTGAGAATCTCAGCTACTCAATTTTGGATTGTCGCGGGCTTTCTTTCCAATATGCGTCCGATTCAAAGCCAGTCCTCCGGAATGTCTCATTTTCCCTTGCTCCTGGTGAAATGGTCGTGTTGTTAGGAAGGAGTGGAAGTGGGAAATCGACGTTATGTTATGCCTGCAATGGCTTGATTCCTCACTTGGTTCCCGGAGTTTTTTCCGGAACGATGCGAGTGTGTGGGCGAGACACGGTGGAGGATCCGGTGTGGAAACAGGCCGGGCGGGTCGGCCTCGTATTTCAAGATTTCGACACGCAACTCGTGGCGACGACGGTGGAAGGGGAATTGCTGCATCCTTTGGAATATCGTGATCCTCCCCTTTCTTCGGAAGAGATGCAGCAGAGGGTCGTCCATGCCCTCAGTCGCATCGGTTTGGAAGATTGTACCTACCGTGATCCAATGACGATGTCCGGCGGCCAGCGACAACGTCTAGTGATGGCTTCCGTGCTCGTGCAGGAGCCTCCACTGCTGGTCCTGGATGAACCTGGTTCGGATCTTGATCCGGCAGGCCGAGCACAATTACGCGAGGTGTTACAGAATCTTCGAGAAGAGGGAATCACGGTGCTCATGACGGAGCATGACGATGGGCAGCTTGCCCATGCTGATCGAGTCCTGGTTCTTGACCAAGGGGAAATCGTCTGGAAGGGGAAGCCTGAGACCTTTATGCGACATCCTCAGTTGATGCGGGATTGGGGCCTTCGCCCGCTCGCGCTGACGGAATGTTTTGAGGGATTGAGTGTGGGGCGCTTGCCTATATCCGTCCAGGAAGCCTGGACTCGGGCAGATGCGTTGAATCTTATTCTGAATCCTCCAGCGTCGGTGCTTGATGACACGCTTCGGTTGGGGGAAATGCCGGCGTGTTTGCGGAAAATGGCCCTGCCGCTGATTCACGTCGAAGGGGCGTCATTCCAGTATGAAGATCAGCTAGTGCTGGAAGAGGTGTCCTTTGCCATTCAACCGGGAGACTTTCTGGCTTTGCTGGGTCGAAATGGATCAGGGAAAAGTACGCTGGCACGATTGCTCAATGGACTTTTGATGCCGACACATGGCCGGATTGTCGTGGACGGTTTGGATACCAGCGCCACATCGATGAATGAATTGGCAAAGCGAATAGGACTGGTCTTTCAAAATCCTGACCATCAAATTTTTGCCGATACCGTCTGGGAGGAGGTCGCCTTTAGTGCTAAAAATATGGGGTGTTCCGAGCATGAGATTGCCGTGCGGGTGCAAGAGGCGTTGGCTGCCGTGGGATTGCCGTGTGAGGGGAGTCATGACCTGGATCCGTTTTCCCTGCGAAAAGGCGAGCGACAACGGATCGCGGTTGCTTCAGTGTTGGCAACACGACCGACGGTGTTGATTTTTGATGAGCCGACGACGGGGCTTGATACTGATGAAACGAACCGGATGATGGCGATGATTCGCGAACTGAACCAGCAGGGGCATACGATTGTGATGATCACGCACTCGATGAGGCTTGTCGCGACCTATGCCCGGCGCTGTCTGTTATTGCATGGCGGGAGGATGATTGCCGATGGGACGCCGCGAGAAATTTTTGCTGATACGGCATTGATCAGAGCCGCATCATTAGAGATCCCGGATATTTCTCTCTTTAGCCAACGGTGGGGACATACCTTGTTAACGGTGGAAGAAGTAAAGGCCTCATTACTGCCTGGTCCTCCATGAAGAGTTTTGCAGATGAATTCTCATCAATGGAATGGATGTTTGGTGTTTTCGGAGTCTCGTATGGTTTGGTAAATGACGATGAATGTTTCTTTGTATCTTTCCAGCAAGACGTGGGTGCACCGGTTAGATGGACGGACTAAAGTCCTGACCGTGCTTGGGGTGTTTGTGTTGGCACTGTGTTTTTCACACCCTCTCTACCTGTTGGGAGTGTTTGGATTCGTGATGGGTGGATTGGCCATTTCTCGCGCCGGGGCAAATGTCAGGAAAGCGTGGATGCTGACGGCTTTACTGTTTTGCTATAGCGTGGCTCTCTGGCCCTTCTTCGTCGAAGGGCTGACTCCTGTTCCCTTATTGAATAGATTGGGAGTAACCCAGGAAGGGGTCATGGTGGGCATGGGCATGGGGCTGCGGCTGCTGATCATGCTGTGGGGTGGAATTTGGTTACTCTCGACCACGACGGTTGAAGAACTCGCGCAGGCCTCTCAGCAATTAGGACTTCCTTCCCGCGCAGGGTTTGCCTTCTCGCTAGCCTTTCGGTGGGTAGGGATGTTGTTGGGGGCAGGTGTTGGCGTGGTTCAGGCGCAACGCTCACGCGGATTAGATGTGTCTACCGGCGGACTCCTGCAACGCATCCGCAAATATGTGCCATTGGTGGTCCCCTTGATCGGTCATGCCCTTCGGCAAACGAATCTTCTTGCGATGGCTCTAGAGTCCAAGGGATTTCATCCCTCTTCCAGGCGGCATTTTTGCTCAACCGGGCAATTGATGTTGCCAGATTACGCGGTTATATGTGTCATGGTTGTCCTGGTAGGCGTCAGTGGCTGGTTACGATGGATAGGGGTCGGTGTGCTTGATATAAGATTTTGAGAATTGGATGCAGTCAGCTAAGGAGCATTGAAAATGAGGACGGCCATTGATCCTTGTGTAGGGCAACCCTAATGATATATTCCTTAAAACAAGTGCGCCCTGTTCTGTCTGATGAAGTGAGCAGCGTCAGCAAGATAATTCAGGCAGTATGAAAAGGTTACCCTGCCTAGAATCACTAGAGTAGAGTCATGAGTTTGTTGTGAAGAAGGTCAGATGAGGAACCGAGAGGGGAGATGCAATGTTTACGGATGAGAGATTGTAACGAAGGAAGCCCCCTTAACTCATTATGGGAGATTTTGGGCAGGTGGCTTCTTCCACAGCGAGTGCGACGAATTTTGAAATGTTTTTGACACACCGGCCACAGCAGGTTTTCTTATCATTGAGTCCAAGAGAGTCTGCAAGCTTTTTGGGGCAGGTGATCGTGGCTTGTCCTAATTCACGAACATCGGATTCTTTGATGCCTTTGCAGATGCAGATGTACACGAGGACCCCCGTTAAAAAATTGCCATTAACTCGAAAATGATAACGGTTATCATTGTTAAAATTATCTTACAAGGCATCTCAGTACATGTCAAGATCCCTATGTGAATTGTAAGTAATTGAAAGTGAAAGTGTTAATGTCGTTTTTAAACTTGCTATTCCCCGTAGCTTGCTATGTGGGTTACCGCTTGAGGGTGTCTGATTGGCATTTCTCTGAATACCTCGTCAGCTTGCTACGGGGATCTTTATTAATGACTCTTCGTTGGTTTTAAGGATTTTCGTTTTTATTTAGGGTTATGATCATGAAAAAATAACGATGACCATTTTTAGAATTTATATGGACCTAGGAAGGTGTGCGATAGAACGAACAGAAGGGGTGGAAATCCGTATTCACCTTCAGCCACGAGCGTCCAAAACTGAAATCGTGGGGCTCTACGGGGAAGCAGTAAAGATTCGAATCTCGGCTCCTCCCGTGGATGGTCGGGCAAACGCAGAGCTATGTCGATTTCTGGCACGACAACTTGGTGTTCCTCAACAATATGTGCAGGTAATCTCGGGGGTCAATTCAAGACAGAAGCGGGTCTTCATTAGAGGAAGGACTCTCACCGAAATTGGAGCATCTCTCACCCATAGCACTTCCCCGATAAATATGTAAAATCCGCCAAGGAAAGCGCCTCTGGGGCGAGGAGAGAAGTCATGTGCTCTTTTGCCTGAGGGCACAACCAGGTGGAAGGCTCGATGAGTTTACAACCCCTCCGGTCACTTTTATAATGCCCAGCCTGAGTATGGTCACAAGGCTGGATTGGCCCGTAAGGGGTAGATCTCATTTTTTAAAGAAAACCAACACCTCGGATTATCGATCTCATGTCTTCCTCGACCCCCAAAGACGAACTTCTGGAGCTTTTATTGGACCGACTCGATACGGCCACCGCGCAGCTTCTCTATGAGCAATTGAGGGAAGTTCGCCATCAAGCTCCTGTGTTGGAATTACTCTGTGAATTGAAAGAGATTTCGTCCAAAATCCAGAGTGAAGCCGTATGGGCTCTCGGTGAGGTGAATCGAAGAGGATGTTTAGCCAGTGTCATCCCGTGGTTAGATTTAGGCATTACGTTCACACAAGCCTCGGGCGCTCTTGGTCTGCGATATTTCAAAGAAAGTCCGCTAATTCTCGGATTTTTGGAAAAGGAGCCGCAAAGGGACGAATTGCTGGCCCACGTGTTGGAACTGGCAGATGGGTCATTGGAGGCCGCTCCACAATGTGCTTACGAATGGTTTAAGGTGCTTCCCCAATTGTGTGGGGAGGTTTCTCTTCCCGAGATTCAAGAATGGGCTCGACTAGGGATGGAGCTGGCTGAGTGGAATTATGTGTTAGGAAATGAATTGTTTCGTGAGTGTCCTGCCATCGCGAAAGCCGTTCCGTTGGAATCTGCTAAGGCCTGGATCGGGTTTGGCATGAAGCTCATGGTTCAAAACAGTTTTGGAAAGCCTGACTATATTGGAACCTTGGAGTTTTTTCGAACCAGCCCGAGTTTGTTTCTTGATATCCAGGAAGCGAACGTCAAGCAATGGGTCATTGATCTGGGATCTAACCTGGCGGATCATTCCCCGGAACAGGCGGTGTCTTTTTTAGCCAAGGCACCAGGAATACTGGCGAAGGTTCCGACGGCCGATTGGAAAATCCGAATCTTGAAATTTGGGCTCCTTGTGGCGGATCGGGATTCCGTGGCCACTCTCGCTTATTTCAGTCAGGTTCCCGAGGTGGTCGCGTTGGCCGGGAAAGAGGAAGATTCCGGCGTTTTTGATGCGTGGTTTGGGCAGGGGATGGAGGCACTGGAATATAGCGTTGAGGCTGGAAGGGCCTTTTTCGGGCTGGAAACTCGTCAGGCGTGTTCGGCTGTGGAGCAGGCGATGAGCGGGGTGCCGCTTCGTCAAGTCGCCCGTTCTTTGAAAATGTTTGCGAGGGCTCTGTGTGGAGAGGATGTGGCCTTAGAAGGACTACCCGAGATTGAAGGAGGTTCGGCCGGCACCGGTCAAATACCAGCTGGGCATTTCCCAGAAAAAGCCCAAGTCAGCGCGGATGGGAAAACGGTGTATCTTCCCCTGGTCATGCGGCGATCGGATACCAGGGAAGGTAATCAACGATGGTATACGGTCATGGTCGCCCATGAAGTCGGTCATTTAGAATTTGGTACTTATGCTCTCTCTCATCAAGTGCTGCAACGCTTGGCCACAAGGGTGCATATCCGATACGACAAAGAAGCCCGTGACTCACATGGAACTGTTCACACTTTGGGGGATCTCTTTCAACGGTACCCGCAACCAATAATCATCCGGGATTTGTGGGAAATTGTGGAAGATGCCCGCATTGATTTTTTGCTCCGTCGCGAATATCCCGGATTAAACGAGGATTTGACGTCTCTGACAAAGGAAGCCATGGAGATTCGCACTTTTTCCCATGGGATGACCGCGAGGGAGATCGTGTTGGACGCCTTGTTGTTGCTTTTCGCAGGGTTCACCAAAGACGACTTCATTCGTCCGGGACTTCAAGAAGTCATCGATGAAATCTGGGAGATCGCCCAAACTATTTTACAACCCACCGCCACCGTCAATGATGCAGTGGAACTTGCCGACCGGCTGTATCAGGAATTGGAGCGTCGGATTGGGACCCTGGGGGAGACAAATGAAGAGATCGAACCCTTTTCCAATACATCTGGAAGATCTGATTCAAGTGGCAATCTTGAAGCGGCTGAACACCTGGAAGAGGCCTACCAGCCGTTGACCAACTGGGCATACCGGGGCATTCTCAATCCGGACTACGTCAAGGGAAGGGAAGAGGAACGTCCGTCCCAAGAACAGACAGGAAGCCGCCATGATCAAGGAGACATGTCGGAGCGACGGGCTGGAGGGGATTTTCTCAGTCAAAGTGATCGTCGACCTTCTTCTCAACCCGATCCTTTGCAAGACTTCCGGAAACCAATCTTTGGTGAATCGCCCATGCAGCAATGGTTTCAACCCAACCTCCATTCGATGGATGGTCAACAGGGAACCCGTCTCCGTCAGGGAGAATATCTTTATGAAGAATGGGATGCGACGGTGCGCGATTATCGGCCGCAATGGTGTCGAGTGATCGAGCAACCTGCCCGCGAAGGTTCCCCGGATTTTGTGGATGAGACGTTTCAAACGTATGGGCCGATTGTACGACTCATTCGCCGCTATTTTGAAGCGATTCGTCCGGAAGCCTTTCGTCGAATGGGACGTCAATCTCATGGAGAGGACATTGATTTGGATGCGGTGGTGAGTTGGATGGTCGACCGGCGGCAAGGATACGATTCCTCCGATCAGGTGTATTCCACCCGGCAAAAACGCGATCGAGAAGTGGCTGTGGCGTTTCTCGTAGATATGAGTGGATCGACTGGCCGTCAGATTGGGGCCAGAGCTCGTTCCGTGATCGACATTGAGAAAGAAGGCTTGCTGTTGCTCTCGGAAGCGCTGTCCGCTATTGGCGACCAATATGCCATGTATGGATTTTCCGGGCAAACTCGTCAATCGGTAGACATTCACGTACTCAAGGATTTTGATCAAAGATCTGGCGGGAGAGTCGGCTTAAACATCAGCGGAGCCAAACCCCGGCAACAAAACCGTGATGGCGCGGCGATCCGACATGCCACTTATCGATTGATACAGCAAGCCGCGAAGGTCCGACTACTTATTCTGATCAGTGATGGCAAACCGTTAGATGATGAGTATGCCGATGAATATTCCTTGGAAGACACCAAAATGGCTCTTCGTGAAGCCCGTCTTCATGGCGTCCATCCGTTCTGCATCACCATTGATCAAGCTCCGACCGATTATGTGAAGCGGATGTATGGGGAGATCGGGTATGTGGTCGTGGATGAAGTCGACTCGCTTCCCACCAAGTTGCCTAAAATTTATCAACGGCTCACGGCCCGATAACATTCAATGGCAGGTGTATGACCAATTCCGCTCCACGTCCTGATGTGCCACCGTGGCTGTATAAATTATTTACGGGGCATCAATACCCCTATGTCCGACGGCAGGCCAAGTTTGACCGGAAAGATCGGCCGGCGGGCGGAGAACGGCCCGAGCCAACCCAGGATGAAATCCGTGAAAAGTTCTGGGAAATCTTTCCTCGCTGCACGACCAAGATGCTTCAGGAAGTCAAAGCCGGCATGATTGTCACGTTCGTGGAATTGGGAGGCTATGAGGCGGGAGCCTACCAGGAGTTTATTGACCATCCGGAAGAATTCTTGAGTCGGGAATACGGGAAGAAAAAAATCAAAGTGAATTTTTATGATGGAGATAATTTTGTGTGTACGATAAACTTTAAAGTCGCAGGGTGGACGAGTCATGAAGATGATTAAACACGCCCGGCTGACGATACCGTCAAAGGGATAGGTGGTCTCATGAGTCGAATGAAAGTGACCGTGGTGGGGGCAGGTAATGTAGGTGGGTCCATCGCGCAACGACTAGCAGAAAAAAACTGGTACGACATTGTACTGGTCGATATTGTCGAAGGCCTGCCGCAAGGCAAAGCCCTGGACTTGGTAGAAGCCGGTCCCATCTGTGCATACGATTCAGCGGTGACGGGCGTCAATCACTACGAGGCGACGAAAGATTCTGACATGATCGTGGTCACCTCAGGCGTTCCGCGACGGCCGGGGATGAGTCGGGATGAGTTGTTGGAAACCAATACCAACATTGTTTCATCAGTGGTTCGTGAAACGGCCAAACGCTCTCCCGAGGCGATTCTCATCATTGTCTCCAACCCGCTCGACGTCATGACTCACGTCGCCTACTGGGTTAGTGGATTTCCCAGAAATCGGGTCATCGGTATGGCGGGCGTGTTGGATTCTGCGCGTTTCCGGTCCTTTATTGCCGAAGCTTTGCAGGTATCGGTGGAAAATGTTCACGCGATGGTCTTGGGGGGGCATGGCGATTCGATGGTGCCATTGAATCGGTATACCACTGTAGCGGGGCGGCCGGTGAGCGAATGGCTGTCACCCGAGGCATTAGAGGGCCTGATCAAGCGGACTCGTGAGGGGGGAATCGAAATCGTCAACCTGCTCAAAACAGGGAGTGCCTTTTATGCTCCAGCAGCCTCTGTGGTGGAAATGGTGGAGGCCATCGCCAAAGATCAAAAGAAAATTCTTCCCTGCGCGGCCTTGTGTGCAGGGGAATACGGCTTCAATGATCTCTTCCTGGGTGTGCCGGTGAAATTAGGGGCAGGAGGGGCTGAAGAGATTATTGAATATGAACTCACCCCTCAGGAGCACGCAGCACTGGAGGTATCCGCCAAAGCGGTTCGGGAATTGTGCGGACAAGTCGATCAGATGATGAAAAAGACCACCTAAGGTTTTGCGAATTGGTGATGGGCTTGTCCATCTCTCCCCTTATCACACAACGGTAGTCTTTCTGTTCGTCTCATCATCTTGACGCCTTTGGAGAACCGTTCGTATAGTGAGTCCTGCCGCTTACCTTGACCCTCGTTGACGCACGGTTTTTCCTTATGGGAATAAGCGAAAATCCGGTTACCGGAGGAGAGAGTTTGTTCGAAAGTCCGGTTAAAAAATATGATGCGAAGAATTCAAATACGCAGGTGGGTCCAAACATTTCATAAAGGGGGCTTCGGTGGTTAAAGCATTTGCACCACGCGTGTTGCGGGAGGTACGGGGTGAACCATGGGAGATTGAACCGTATCGCCAACAAGGGGGTTATGAGGCCTGGGTTCAGTGCGTCGCCAAGAACGATCCGCAAACCATCATTGCCCAATTGAAAGAGGCGCATCTCCGCGGACGGGGAGGTGCCGGATTTCCTACCGGACTGAAATGGGACAAGGTTCTCAATCACCGCGTCAAAGAGCGATACTTTGTGTGCAACGCTGGAGAACATGAGCCGGGCACGTTCAAGGATCGATATTTGCTTCGGCACCATCCTCACCAACTTCTGGAAGGATGTCTCATCGCGGCGTACACTGTCGGAGCGAAAGCGGCCTATATCTATCTGAACCATGAATTCTCGGAAGAACGAGCGATCTTTGAGCAGGCCAAAGAACAAGCCACACATCAGGGCTTATTGGGAAAGAATTTCTTAGAAACAGGCCTCAATCTGGACATTGAAATTTTTGATGGATTTGGCAGTTACGTGGCGGGTGAAGAAACCGCTATGTTGGAATCGATGCAGGGTCGGCCAGCGCAACCTAAGCAAAAGCCACCGTTTTATCCCACGGAGTTTGGACTTCATGGTAAGCCCACATTGGTAAACAATGTAGAAACCTTGTCAAATATTCCCCAACTCTTACGGAACGGACCAGGGTGGTTTCGTGAGGTGGGAACCAATACCACGCCCGGGACGATGTTATTTTCACTCAGTGGGGCTGTCAATCTTCCGGGTGTCTATGAACTGCCGCTGGGGACGCCCATCCGACATCTCATTGAGATCTGTGGTCAAGGCGTGCCGAATGGACATGGCGTCAAAGCCGTGTTTCCCGGTGGGCCGTCTTTTTCCATGGTGGGAGCGGACCAATTAGATTTAGCCATGGACTTTGATTCCCTCAAGAAAGCCGGTACCGGATTGGGGTCGGCAGGCGTCATTGTCGTGGATGATGCGACATGCATGGTGGAGCAAACCCTCAAATTTTCGGGATTTTTTGAACAGGAAAGTTGCGGTCAATGTCCACCTTGCCGGATTGGCACGCAAGAATTAGCCACTCTGATCAGAAAAATCGAAGATGGACCAGGAGAGGAAAAAGATCTGGCCAAACTCTTGCAAATTTGCGGATTTGTCAAAGGCACAGGATTTTGCACTCTGGTGACGGGAGCTGCGGTGTTGGTACAAAATAGTTTACGGCTGTTTCGTCAAGAATTCGAAGAGCATATTCGCCTGGGGCGATGTCCATTCAAGCCGGCTCCGGTGGGTGCAGAGTAAGGATAAGGAGTAAGGAGTTATGCCCCGCGTCACGTTTCTTCATCCCGATGGTAAGAGTGGCGAAGTCCCGGCAGACTTTTCGCTCTTAGAAGCTGCGGAGCAACTGGGATTTCCGTTAAATCATGATTGTGGCGGCAACGCCTCCTGCACGACCTGCCGGGTGGATGTCATTGCGGGAGGCGAAAATCTTTCCGATATCGATTTTGACGAGCAGGATTTGCTCGACCGGGAGGCCCTGACCGAGCAGTATCATCGTTTGGGCTGTCAGGCTCGAGTATTAGGGGATGTGATTGTGCAAGTCCCCGAAGAGAAATGGGGTGAACCAGGGGTTGGAAAATCCGGGGAAATGAAGATGTCTCAAGAGTAGCTGCGGGTTGAGAACACTCACCGCTCACCGAGTTCCAACGTCACTCATCGCGAAGGCAAAGAACGCTCCGATCTACTGTTATGCCGTACACATCCTCCATCACACGGACCTATACGTTTTGTGCCGCTCATCGATTGCATACCGATCAATTGCCAGACGACCTCAATCAAAAGATTTTTGGCAAATGTAATAATCCCAACGGGCATGGGCATAATTATACGGTTCTCGTGACGGTGCAAGGGGAACTGGATCCACGCACGGGGTTGATCACGGATGTGGACGCCTTGGATCGGCTCGTGAAAGAAAATATTGTGAATCGTTTCGATCATCAACATCTTAATTTCGATCCCGCCTTTGCAACAGTCACGACAACCGGTGAGAATTTAGCCCGCTTGATTTGGGATCTGCTGGTTGACCGGATCCCTTCCGGGAGATTGGAAAAAATCGGCGTGATTGAAACCCGTGACAATTTCTTTGAATATATTGGAGTTCCCAAAGAGGCAAGCGGTTCCGTCAGCAACAGGATAAAGGAGAACTAATGCCGATCAAAAAGAAGCGGCCCTCATCCACCCGGCCACTGGCGGTCATCCGGGAAATGAGCGAGACCGTGTGTATGCCCAATCTCGCCAACCTGGAAATTATCGTCAAAGAATTACTGGAAAATCTAGGTGAAAATCCTCAACGGGATGGACTACAAGATACGCCCAGGCGGGTGGCCAAATCCCTGACCTTTCTCATGAAAGGTTATCAGCAGGATATCGATGAATTGCTGAATGGAGCGCTGTTTCCCATTGATTACGATGAAATGGTCATCGTGCGCGATATCGATTTTTTTAGCCTCTGCGAACATCATCTTCTGCCGTTTTTTGGGAAATGTCACGTCGGGTATATTCCCAGTAAACATGTGGTGGGCCTCAGCAAAATTCCGCGGGTCGTGGATGCCTTTAGTCGTCGGTTGCAAGTCCAGGAACGGTTAACGGTCCAAATTGCCCACACGCTTCACACTAAGCTCAAGCCGCATGGGGTGGCCGTCGTCATGGAAGCCCGCCATCTATGTATGAGCATGCGGGGAGTGGAAAAGCAGAATACCGTGGCGGTCACAAGCGAAATGCTGGGTGTGTTTCGCACGCAACAACAAACCCGCGACGAATTCCTTAAGCTCATCCGCCAGCGTGGAAGTGACGGCAATTAGGCGTTTTTCTTTCAATCATTCCAGTTCAAGAGAAATCGGTATCTATGCTCCTCTGCCGATTTGATTTTTTTGACGGAATCAGGTTAAATGCGAGAATATTTAACTTTGATGTGCGTTCCCACGGAAGGGCATGTCGCGCAGGAGGCGCCGGATTGATCCTTCTTTTTTTCTTTCCGTAAGTTGTGGTTGGGCGGCCTTGGTGGGTGTAGGTAGGGTGATATGCCCGCTAACTCAGGCTGCGATTGTGCTCCAACACTCAATGAAGTTTCTTGTCTAGCGGCCTCTCCTTATTCCCAATTTTTATCCTTCCCATTCAGACTTTTCCCTATTTTATCTTTTATCCCCGAATCGACCCCAATATCCTCTTTCCCTCGGATCTGTCTCGTATGAGGGGTTTTGACAAGACTTATAATCTGTGTGTGCTGAGAAAATTCTGAAGTGATTGATTAAATGCAGCGGGTTGTTCGAAGTTGGACAGATGGCCGGCTCCGGGAATGGTGACCAAGGTTGAGCCAGCTATCCGCTCGGCTATGTAGTGAGACTCCGCGACCGGTGTGGCGACATCGTCCTTGCCCACAATGACCAAAGTCGGACAGGTGATCTTGGATAAAAGGTCTGTTGAATCCGGTCGGGCGGCCATAGCCATAAGGTCAACAATGATGCCTTCCGTGGGCGTTTGAAGAATCATTTTACGAACCTGATCCACAATATCGGGACGCTGTTCAACAGTTAACGGAGCCAGGAGTTTGGGAAGCATCACGTCAGCGATAGCCGAAGCTCCTTCTTTGTGGGCCAGTTGTGCCATGATCCGTCGCCCGTTTTTGCCTTCCTGACTATCCGCCGGGGCTCGCGTATCGGCCAGCACCATGGCCTTCACCCGCTCGGGGAAATTCCTATACAACGAAAACAGCGTGTACCCTCCCATCGACAGGCCGATGAAGACTGATTGCGCAATGCCCAGGTGATCCAGCAGGCTGATGACATCCTTGGCATAGTCATCAAGCGTGAAGTTCCACAACAGCGCGTCGGATTCTCCATGCCCTCGCAGGTCGACCGTGATGACACGATCCGAGTCCACCAATCCTTGTACTTGTGGTTGCCACATCACTTTGGAAAGTGGAAAAGCATGAAGAAATACCAAAGGCCTGCCTTGACCCTCGTCGGTATAGGCTAAATGGATTCCATTGATGACGGTCTTCAACGTGTGTCCTTCTCAAATTTATCCCATCACCTCAAGCAGAAATAACGGGACATGGTGAAATTTGTATTTGCAGGTGCCTGGTTGGTGGTTATAGCATAACGAGTTGAGAAAGGAAGCAGGTGGCATGACCGTACGATTAACAGACAACAGACATGGAACATTTTGAGTCGCAAGCACAGTCAGATCTCTTTCCCCAACCAGATGCCTCTTCGGTTCGTCATGCTCCATTGGCTGATCGAATCCGCCCGCAGGATTTTGCGGACTTTCTGGGACAGGAAGAGATTCTGGCTGAGGGGCAACCACTTCGTCGGGCCATTGAGGGAGACCGCCTTCCCTCGCTGATTCTTTGGGGCCCGCCTGGTAGCGGAAAGACCACCTTGGCGGGGTTGATCGCCAGAAAGACCCGGGCGGCCTTTGTCCCATTTTCTGCCGTGTTGAACGGGATTCCAGAATTGCGAAACCTGCTCAAGACCGCTCAGCAACGGCGAAAAGTTTCCGGACAACGAACACTGTTATTCGTGGATGAAATTCATCGGTTCAACAAAGCCCAGCAGGATGCCTTTCTTCCCTATGTCGAACGTGGAGAGATTACGCTCATTGGGGCCACGACCCAAAATCCTTCATTTGAAGTCATTGCGCCCTTACTGTCGCGCTCGATGGTTGTCGTTCTCCAACCGTTGAATGACGAAGCCATGGGCCGAATCCTGGATCGCGCGCTCACTGATGCAGAGCGAGGGCTTGGATCATCTCAGGTCTCTCTGACGCCGTCCGCCCGGCATCTGTTAATTGAATATGGCAACGGCGACGCGCGGTCAATGCTCACGGGTGTTGAATTTGTGGCAGGGGAGTGTGCGGTTGAGGGAACATCGACGACGATTGACCGTCCGCAGGTGGAACAGGCACTCAAGAAAAAGACCCTCCGGTATGATCGCGACGGGGATGAACACTACAACCTCATCTCCGCCTATATCAAAAGTATGCGGGATTCCGATCCGGACGGCGCGGTGTATTGGTTGGCGCGGATGCTCGAGGGAGGAGAAGATCCGAAATTCATCGCACGGCGTATGATCATTTTTGCTTCGGAAGATATTGGCAGCGCCGACCCTCAGGCGTTGCTCATTGCTTCTGCTGTCTTTCGAGCGGTAGAGGTCGTGGGATTGCCGGAGGCGCAAATCAACTTGGCTCACGGCACGACCTATCTGGCGACGGCTCCCAAAAGCAACGCCTCGTATACTGCGTTACTGGCGGCGAACAAGGATGCCAAGGAATATGGCAACCTCGGAGTCCCCTTGCATTTACGGAATGCGGTCACGTCGCTAATGAAGGATCTGGCCTATGGGAAAGGGTACCGCTATGCCCACGATGACCCCTCCGGTGCCAAGGATCAGGCACATCTGCCTCAAGAATTACAGGGCCGCAAATACTATCACCCCCAAAATCTTCCCTCTCGTTCCTCAAAGGAAGATGATAAGGAGGACCTCAATTATCCTTGGTAACTCAGTTGGGTAATAATTCTTGGTTATCAAATGGGGGGGTCCTTTCTCAACGGTTGTCATGCTGAAGCGAAGCTGAAGCATCTAGCCCCAGCGATTCCCTTCTGCAGGTGCCAAGGGCACAGATCCTTCGCTTCGCTCAGGATGACATTCGGGTTCAGGATGACACGTGGCGGGGTGGGCAAACAAATGAAACAATAATATGTGTATATCCTGACTAACCGATCAGGCACTCTTTACACCGGTGTCACCAGCGATTTGGCTCGCCGCGTATGTGAGCACAAAGAAGGAACAGGCAGCCGGTTCACGGCCAAATATCGCATCACAAGATTACTGTATTTTGAGGAAACTCGTGATGTCCACGCGGCTTTGGCGCGGGAGAAGGAGCTGAAAGGTTGGACTCGCGCCAAAAAGCTGGAATTGATCGCATCAGTCAATGCGCAATGAGTTGACCTTTCCGCGGACTGGGCCTTTTCTTAAATTGTCACGCCGAGGCTCGGCGAAGGATCTGGCCCAGGGGATCCCTTTCTCAAATGTTGTCATGCTGAAGCGAAGCTGAAGCATCTGACCAAACTTCTCCGGCTTTCCGTGGGCACAGATCCTTCGCTCCGCTCAGGATGACATTCGGGTTTAAGATGATACGGCTACTGTCAATCCACAATGGGTTGACGTTTCCGCGGACTGGGTCTTTTCTTAAATTGTCATGCCCCCCAAAGCGATTCCTCGGGCTTTTTCCAGATGATCATGAAGAGACAATGGCGGGCTGGTACCGACCAACACAGCCGGTGCACACACAACACGAGCCTCACATTCAGTTAAATTGGCTGATGGCTCGTTCCGCAGTATTTCCGGCGGAAAGCGAGAACAGTCAAGCAATCCGATACCGGCCATCACGACCCGCCCGTCAGGTGTGTGGTCTGTCGTCCTTTGGCTGATGAGTCGGCCTCCGCCTTTTGGAGGGCTTGACATTTACGCGGAGAGCGCTACAGTTCTCTGCCTCTGCCTCTGCCTCTGCCTCTGCCTCTGCCTCTGCCTCTGCCTCTGCCCGGTACCGGTGCATGTGTGGCGCAGTGGTCCGTAGAGAGAATAAAAAAAAAAGGAAGGAGGTGGCGGGAGCTCTCACATAGAGTTCTTTATCTTTATTACCCAGTGGGACGACCCAGGAGGATCGTGAGTCCCACACAACTACGGGAGGTGTACGGATGAGAAGTGCCATGACCCAATCAATCATGGGAGTCCTGAGTGGAACCGCCCTGGTCCTGGGCCTGTCGGGTGCGGCCCTGGGGCAAGGCGCGCCGCCCCCGGCGGGCCCGGTGCAGGACATTCAAGCCACGCTGGGCATCATTCTGGATCGGCTGGATGACCTCGAAGGCAAGATCGACACGCAAGCCACGGATCTACAGGGCGTCACGCAGAACTGGGACAAGAAGCTGGATGCGACCAATGGGGAGGCCGATGGCTGCAATTCGGACCGCTTTACCTGTCTGTTTGGGGACACGGTGGTGCGGGACAATGAGACGGGGGTGGTGTAGGAGCGGGACCCGGATACTGGCAACCGAACCTGGCTCAGTGCGACCAACCATTGTGCCAATCGGGAAGTTGGGGGCCGGAAAGGGTGGCAATTGCCGCTAGGGGAGCAGCTCGCCACCCTGGTGGATACGAGCAACAGTAATCCTGCCCTTCCCACGGGCCATCCGTTCCTGGATGTGCAGTCGGCCTCCTACCGGTCGGCGACATCGTCTGTGGGCAATCCCTCCAACGCGTTTAACGTGTTCTTCGGCAGTGGCGTCGTGAGCAGCACCGGCGTTAAGGGCAACGTCAGCGGCCACGCGTGGTGTGTGCGCGGTGGCCAGGCCTATGATGGGCAGGACGTGCTGAACGCGGCACCCGCGCCGTGATGATTCGGTCATTCGAGTGATGTGATCATTTGGGTTGGGGGTGCAGGGGGCATACGCCCCCTGCTTCGCCCGGTGTGTGGGGAGGAGCCTGTGCCATGGCCCGCTACGAGCATTTGCCGTTGTACAAAACGGCGCTCCCTCGATACGGCGGCCTACTCGGGATGTACGGGTATGATCGGTGATGACGGTGGCGCAACCCTTCTTGCCCTCTATGCTCCACTGCTCGGACGGATCGTACTATGTTGGGCAGACAGATGATCTTGGGCGGCGGCTTGGGGAGCATGATGCGGGGGTGACAGGCGGCTATACGGCTTCTCGCCGGCCCGTGCGGCTGGTGTGGGGTGGGAAGTTTTCGACCCGGGAAGAGGCCAAGGCGGCGGAGGTGCAGATCAAGAAATGGAGCCGGAGGAAGAAGGAGGGCAGACTCGACGTCCTGCCCGGTTGGAAAAGGCAAGGAGCGCATACTCGGTTGGTCCATGGCCAGAGGGTAACGGGGCGCGTGGAGATTTCTCCTTGTATGGCGTGAATACTCACCCGCGTTCCTCAACGCGGCTGCTACGTTTGTTGCCAAAACCGCTTAAGATCGAAAGAGAGCTGGCGGTGGTGTTTGACGGAAAGGAATACAAGGTGATTGCTACGAAGGAGATACAGGACCAGGTATTCCTCGACGATACATTCCCGAAGATCATCGTCACGGTTTAGTCGTGTGCGCAATTTCTTCGCCAAGGATTCAGCTTCGGAGGAATGGATCGTATGCGCCAGGAACGATCGGCCCGACTTTGGAAACCGACAGAGCTGTGGAACGATTTCGTCGAACAGGTGGTCTAGGAAACGTTGAAAGGGCTTGTGACCCTCTGACCCTAAAAAGGCTTGAATGGCCAGGAGGTTAGCGGAGAAGTTTTGAGTAAAGATTGGCCGTTTACCGGCCATGTCGGGTCTTGAGTTGGGAGAGTGTGAGCGTTTTCCCTTCAGCAAGCTCCTCGATCCCGCGAAGGGCCTCTTCGAGAAGCGTGAGGTGAAGGTGCTCGCGCTCCAGACGGTGGTAATGGTCTAAACGGTTCGCATCGATCAACGCGGCGCAACTTTCCCCATTCTTCGTAATAATTTTTTCTCGTCCCTTTGTACGCACCTCTTCGCAAAGTTCAGTCAATTTTGTTCTCGCATGAGTCAGAGAAATAATGTCCTTGGATGAGATAGCCACAAGCGTTCCTCCTATTTCAGTAGGATACAATTCCGTACAGAATACTGTCAAATTCCTATTGAGAGGGGCTGTTGCAGTGGATACAGCCACTGACCCAAGCGGGATCGTTGAAGGCGCAGGTTGACGCGGTGAGACGAATCTGTCCGGAGGCGTTGGTGTGGTATCAGGTGGGGTGTTTTTATGAGTGTTATGATGCGGGGGCGGAGTGGGCCAGGGAACATCTCGGGTTGGCCTTCGCCCGCCCGCGACCTAGCTTTGTTCGCCAATGTGGGGTGCCCGGGCGGGTATGGCCGAGGGTGGTTCGGCGTGTGTTGCGGCTTGGCCGTCCCGTGTGTGTCGTGCGGGAGATTGCGGGTCCGGTCGGTCCTGTGCGGCCGCGGCGCGTGGCGGAATACTGCAGCCAGTGGGGCCGCTAAAGAACATGGCAACCTCGGAGTCCCATGGCATTTACGCAATGTTGTGACTTCACTGATGAAGAATCTCGAATATGGAAAGGGTACCGATATGCCCATGACGACCCGAAGGCCGCCAAAGACCAAACACACCTTCCCACTGAATTGGAGGGCCGCAAGTATTATCGCCCCCCAAACCCCCCTCTCGCTCCTCGAAGGAAATTGAGGATAAGGAGGACCTCAATTATCCTTTATCCTTAGGTAACTCAGTTGAGTAATAATTCTGAGCTATCAAAGGGGTTTTCCCTTTCCCAACGGTTGTCATGCTGAGGCGAAGCTGAAGCATCTAGCCCTGCAGTTCCCTTCTACAGTTGCCAAGGGCACAGATCCTTCGCTCCGCTCAGGATGACATTCGGGTTCGGGATGACCTGCCACGTGGTTGGGCAAGCCAATGAAACAATATTATGTGTATATCATGACTAACCGGTCAGGTACCCTCTATACCGGTGTCACCAACGATTTGGCACGCCGCGTATGTGAGCACAAAGAAGGAACAGGCAGCCGGTTCACCGCCAAATATCGCCTCACAAGATTACTGTATTTTGAGGAAACTCGGGATGTCCACGCGGCCCTGGCGCGGGAGAAGTAGCTCAAAAGTTGGACTCGTGCCCAAAAGCTGGAATTGATTGCATCAGTCAATGCGAAATGGGTTGACCTTTCCGCAGACTGGAAAAGTTTTTAAGTTGTCATGCTGAAGCGAAGCTGAAGCATCTGGCCAAACGTATCCGGCTTGCCGTGGGCACAGATCCTTCGCTCCGCTTAGGATGACCCTCCCATGAAATATGATTGAGGTTGTCGAAACCTTTGTCCTGGCTTCCCAACAGAAAGGGATTAACCAATCCTGGTCCAGAAGGGACCAACTTTGTCAATCACACGAAACTAGTGTACACTAAAACCGTGCTAAATTGAGGTCCTAATATGAAAAATATCACCTTTAGTGCCGATCCTGCCCTTATCCAAAAAGCCAGAGAGCAGGCTCGTAAGGCCGGAATGACCTTAAATGATGCCTTTCGACAGTGGTTGTGGTCTTTTGCCGGACAGGCAACGGGGGAAGTCAATTATCGCAACCTGATGAAGCGTTTGGAATATGCCCGGCCGGGCCGCCGTTTTTCCCGCCAGGAATTGAATGAACGCTAAATTTTTCTTGGACACGAATGTGATGGTGTATACCTTTGATGTTGGAGCCCCGCACAAGCAACGCCGTGCGCAGGAGCTAGTCGAGCAAGCTTTACGAACCCATGAGGGGGTGGTGAGTACCCAAGTGGTGCAGGAGTTTTTGAATGTGGCCACCAGTAAATTTTCAACTCCCCTGACTCTTTCCGATGCGCAACAATACTTGCATGATGTGTTGGCGCCACTGTGTTCGGTTTTCCCCAGTATCGATATGTTCAGACAGGCGTTGGACCTGCAACAGGAACTGCGCTTCGCGTTTTATGATTCTTTGGTGATTAGTGGGGCTCTTCAGGCAGGGTGTGGCACTCTGTACTCGGAGGATTTGCAGCATGGCCAACAGATTCGTGATCTGCGAATCCTGAATCCCTTCGCCTCCTCTTTTTAAATTCTTCCTACTTCCAATACACGTGGATGGTTTGTAAGAATTGCGCAATCTCTTTCCACCCGTCCGCCCGAGCAAACCGGAAAAATGCCATGCAACCTCGAGAGGATGATCAGGAGATCTGAGATTTTTGGGACTCTAACTCGGCGTTGAGATCGCCCCATTTGTGCGTGAGGCGGTCCAAGTCGTGTCCCCATTGATCGCGTTCATGATGGAGGGCATTCCAG
>WHTE01000035.1 GCA_009377845.1 Nitrospirales bacterium
CATCCTCAATAAGAACGGGGATTCACGATTCAGGGAAAAGACATCCAGATTAAAGGATCGGCTGATATCATCATTAAGGGCTCCAAGGTGACAACAAACTAACAGCATTGCCCATACACGCTAAAACCATTAACCAACACCACTCACTGCTGGTATCGCCCAGACTGACCGAAGGAGAATGACCATGTAAAGGCCTTACCTCCCAACAATATTCACACGAAACGCCCCAACCCATCTCCACGTAAGTTCATGACAAGGAAATCCCTCCTTGCCGGCGGCCTTCTTGCCTTTGACCTTTCATTTCTCACAGGAGGACCACAACGGGCCTTCACTCGTGCACCCCAATCGGCCGGAACACGATATGACTTGGAACTGCGAGGTAATTTGGATGGAACGCTGATTTCTGTCGAAAGCGGATTTGTGGCAGGTCAGGTGGTATCGCAAAATATTGACCCCACACAACCAAAAGCTCCGCCAACTCAACAAAAGTCTCTCATTCAACCGCCAACAAAAAATATCAGCTCTCGCCTGCCCTTAACCCGGTAGGCTTTTGACAACAAGGAGATCCTTTATGCGAAAGATGCTATTGATCTTCGCGACCATCGTTATGATTTCTCAATTTTCCTTAGGCATTGCAGCCGATCCAAATCTCCGACAAGTCCAACCCCTCCCCGCCCTCCCACAACGAGGAGGAACCATTCCACAGCTTCAACCGACCCCGGATTATCTCTATCAACAAATCACGGCTCTTCAACAGCAAGTCGCCGGCTTCCAAGCCCAGGTGAATGCCCTCCAATCGGTTGTCCAAATTACTCAAAACGGCACAACCATCCAGGCAGAGTATCTCACCATCAATGGGGACCATAACCTAACTCTGATGTCCTCAAAGAAGGCCAATCTCACCGTCGGTGGTGATATCGCCATAACGAGCGGCAAAGACCTCTCCCTAAAGAGCGGCAAGGACATTTCTTCTGAGGGTGCCGGTCACATAAAGTTTAAGACTCCGCAAATCAAACTGAACGACGGCACCCAGCCTCTCGCGTTAGTGGGAAGCTCAGTGGCAAGCGGGAAAGTTATCACGGGGAGTAGCAGCGTCTTCGTCGAGTAACGTCCGCCAAAACAGCAAGTCATGATCCTGGCCGATACGCATACCAAGGACTTTAAGAATGCGTTGATGCAATACAATCGCAGCGTCATACAATTGGCAGAAGCCGCCCCACAATGAAATTCGGCATTTCCAAACAACAATCTGTGACCTATTTCCATTAAGGATTTCTGCTTCTGCAGAAAGGAGCCTTGCAATGAACATGCATAATACTTCAGCCTTGATAGTAATCACCCTGATCCTTGGCCTCTTCCAAGGCGTGCAGGCCGCGGCCAATCCTGACTTAGCGGCCCTCGCCCAAGCTTCCGTTGGGCAATTCACCGGAACGGATCTCACAGCCGTTTGCCTTCGATATTGATGACCAAAGTTTTGGCGACCGCAGCATCATGATCGACTATGTGGACCAGAGCTTGAGGACCTATTCAGACTATGGCCGGGTGGAAGGATTCGAGGATAAGGCTTCATCCGTTAAATGGGCCATTCCCTCCGCCTGACAATATTTGCTTTTTGAAGACAAACAGTATAAAGGCCGCCTTTTGAAATTGAACGGAACGGGGGCCCTGCATTCCATTCCGAACCTCAACTCAAACGGCTGGAATGACAGGGTCTCGTCTTCCCGGTTTTCTCCTGTCCTCATCACGCAACTCAGCCAAGCCTGGGTTAAACTCTTCGACGACAATACCTTCAAGGACCGGCGTCTGACCCTAAACGGCTCCTTAGCCGGGATTTCCAATTACAAGAACCTCACAGTGGAAGGACAACGAGGATTCGGCGATAAGGTGTCCTCTGCGCGCTATATGATTCCTGCAGGGTATGTCTACCGCCTGTATGAACACGATTCGTACAAAGGCAAAACCTTGGACCTCGTCGGAACCGGAAGGATCGAGGAAATTGCCGACTTTCGCAGCGCGGGTTTCAACGACAAGGTGTCGTCATCAAAATTCGTTCAGAGATAAAAATGCGAACCAAGATTTCTTCAAGAAGTTAGGATCAGACCAGAATTATGTGCGTCCCCTTTGTGTGCTCCCGTCGGCAACGGATTCCCAGCCAATCCATCCTCCCAGCAGAATAGGCACACCTCTACCTTCCTTGTATCCCCCCTTTAATAGGCAAAGATGAAAATCAGTCATATCTTCGTATCTAACGCCTACTTTTATTTCTAGATAACAGCATGTATCCAACTTGATACTTCCTCCTACAATACCAACCTAGGATTTCCAGGACCCACGATTCCCCCTTCTTTCTTTTTCCTCAGAATTTCAATCGGTTGGATTGTTCCCGGCTCGCCCGTTACAACAGGAGTCTTGTGGCACCAAGGTTGCTTTTATTTGAACCAAGAACCGGCTACCAACGACTGACCGAATAGAAAGACAAAAGTATGGAAGCCATCTTACTCATCACCATCGGTTGCTTAAGTCTTTTTGAATTGAGTTCTTTGAATTGATTGTGGCGACCGTAAATTAAGGACTCGATCGAAAAAGAGGTCTATGCCATGCTTTCCCTGACTACTCCCATGCTCCCGATAGAAACAGTTAACTGGGACGCCTTATTGCCCACCTATCCTTATCGGTTTAATGGACCGGGCTATTTGTATTGTGTCCGCTGCGAACATTTTATTCGTTTGGTTGCTGTCTCGAACAAGGAAGTCCTTTGTTCCGACTGCGCCAAAGTCTTAGCGAATTCTACAAACCACAGTCCCCAAAGGAGGGAAGCGAGATGAACGACACCATGGCTATTGCTCGATCATTTGAAGAGGGAATGTATATACTTCGAGAAGGCGATTTTTTGTGGCGAGTGAATGAGGACGGGATAATTGACTGTACCGCCCAAGGGCATCCCATTGTGTTCAAACTTCTTACCTTCATTCAACAATGTAAAACCTCATCCCATGGGCCGAAGTAAATTCTCCACCTCCGAAAAAAAGATTGAGAACGCTGTCAGGACGAAATATTTCCATATTTATTCACTCATCCATAAAATTACTTTCCATGCTTGCCTTAAATCGGACAAAGCCTTTAACCTGACTCAGGACAGCTGATTCCAGTTTATCTTCCGACCTCCGACCCTTCACCCTTCTTTCACTCTAAATGAACGCAGCGGCTGATGGTAATTCACCGCCCGGCAGTAAATTGAGTCAGGATGCTAACGCTTCTACCGGAAAAACCACCTGTATGGAGGCACTAGCGATTATCAAGAGGCATTCTTTAAGATAGATAACGGTACGTTGAGTAGGATTTTTCAATAATTCTGCAATTTTATGAATGAGCCTGTGGTCCGCCCACCTTTTCCCCGAGAAAGGAGTTTGATCGGGTGAACCGTTGAGTCCTGGCATTCGACAGACTGGACAATAAAGGCGAAACGCTTCTCACTGAAATATGTGATCATGATTATCGTGCCCCCAACCCTTCGACAGTTCCCACCAACATTCGTGTGGATCACGCTCCTGTTATTTTGTTGCATATCTTTAGTAGGATGGGCTCCTTTTTCCTATGGAGCCACCCCGCCCGCCCGCACTCTCAGTGGGCATCAAGGTGAAATATTCGGACTGGCCTTCGATCCCGCCAATCGAGTATTAGCCTCGGGAAGCGGGGATCAAACCATCCGGCTATGGGACGTGCAAACCGGCCGTCTTCAAACCATTCTTAAAGGGCATACCGCTCCTATCCGAACGTTGGCATTTTCCCCAAAAGGGAATTTTCTCGCTTCCGGCGCAAGCGATAAAACCACCCGTGTCTGGGATCTGCAAACAGGAAAAGAAGCGGCCTCGTTCGGTTCGGTTTTTGGAAATATCCGGGCAGTAGCCTTTTCTCCCAATGGAGAAATTTTGGCCAGTACGGGCGATGGAGGCAGTCTCCGCTTATTAGACTGGAAGGCCAAAAAAGAATTGAAGGCCATGAAAAGTGGTTTCGGCATTATCTATGCCTTGGCCTTTTCCCCTTCAGGGTCGGTTCTGGCGACTGGAAGCAGCGATACCCATGTGCACATCTGGGATCCTTCCAGCGGTCAACGACAGACGGTCTTTTCCGGACATGCCAAAGCTGTCCTCTCCGTTGCTTTTTCTCCGGACGGGTCCTTGCTGGCCAGTGGATCCGCTGATGGCACAGTCAGACTCTGGGATGTCCGAACAGGCCGGGAACGAGGAGTCCTTCTCGGCCACGCCGGAGAAGTAAACGCGGTCGGATTTACGGCCAATGGGATGACCGTGATCTCGGCAGGAAGCGATGGAACCGTGCGTTTCTGGGAGAGTGCAACCAGTCGGTCGCTGGGAGTCCGTTCCGATCACAAAGGTCCGGTGTGGGCTCTGGCACTGGCACACAACGGAGCCTTAATGGCCACCGGGGGCCGCAACCAAACCGTATATCTTCAAGCGACAACCATGGCCCAGGTACACGTAGCCCAATCCGAGCCATCAGCGGTGGTTTCCAGAGATGCCGATGTGGGCCCACCCCCTGTCCCTCCCCCTTATGCGGAAGCGGATTTCTCGATTCATCCCCATGACATCAAGCCCGGTGATGAACTGACCGTGGATCTCCGTGTCTCCAATACCGGAAAAGGCCCGCTGTATCGATTCCTGGCCAAAACCAGCAGCTCGCATCCCTTGCTTAATGGACGGACATTGTACTTTGGGAAAATTCCGGCCGGCCAATCGAAGTCGGAAACGTTGAAAGTGAACATTCCCAACGACATGACAACCGAAGAAATTCCTTTGGACATTCAATTTGAAGAATATAATGGGTTTGTGCCAGACCCACTCAAGGCCTTGATCACGCTCTCCGGACCTCCCCGGCCGCGCTTAGCCTACAATTACCAAATTCTTGATAACGGTACCGGGCAATCGGTGGGCAATGGCGATGGTCGAATTCAAAAAGGTGAAGCCGTTGACCTCCTGTTGACCATAAAAAATGTGGGCACCGTTCCCGCCAACGATACCTGGGTGGAATTGACCAATCGGGAAGGGCAACACCTGGACATACGGCCCCACATGATTCGATTCGGTCACCTGGATCCGGATGACACCAAACAGGCCCGCATCAGTTTTACGGTGTGGCCCGATTATCCGAAACCAGAACTCGGGTTTGGATTATTTATCAAGGAAAAAACCCAGAATGTGTTTTTGAACGAAAAGGTCGATCTGGTGGTGGATACCCAACCCCCTCAACAGATCGTCACCACCAATAAAATCGTGACGGTGACCCAGGACCGCGCCTCGTTGCTCAGCGGAGCGGGGGCGGAAAGTTCCGTGATCGCCACGGTCGAACATGCGCAATCACTGTCGGTGACCGGTGAGCTAGGCGACTGGTACCGGATCCAACTGCCAGAGAAGGAAACGGGCTGGATTGCCAAACAACAAGTTACCACGCTCCAAACCTCAATCAAAGGCAAAATGCCCATTCCGACAATCAAAGGGCTGGAAGCCAATAAGGCGGCTCAATTTATTACGCTTCCCGAGCAGCTCCAACAAGCAGAACAAGAACGGGCTCGCATCGAACAAACCTTGATGCAGCGTGAACTGGAAATGGCCAGTCTCCAGACCAAATTGGAGCAGATGACCACTTCCCAACAATCCACGCTTTCCACCACCCAAGAACAATTAGAGCGGGAACGGACCGAACGGGAACAAATTCAACAGGCCTTACACAAACGGGAGCTGGAAGCCAAGCAACTCCGGGCCCAACTCGAAGTCACAGCCAACATGAAATCGAGCGAACTGTCTACCATGCGTGAACACCTTCAACAGGAACAGGCGCAACGGGAACAGGCGGAGAAGGCTCTGCGGAATTTCAAGCAGGAAATGTCCCATCTGCAGGCCAAATTGGACAAAATGCACGAATCCCAGGTTTCAACTAAAACGCCTCCGGCGATAGCCTTAGCTACCCCGTATGATCAACAAGTCTTAAAAGTCGACCGGGTGCAACTGGTCGGGGCGGCGGCTAGCGACCGCGGCATTGCCCGAATTGAAGTTCGGGTGAATGATGAACTCCTGGCCAGGCGGCAGGGCCGAGGAGTGACAGTGGTGTCTTCCAGAGATGCGGGGCCATCCACCCTGGAATTTTCGGAATCGGTTCTGCTTCATGAGGGAGCCAATATCATCACGGTGATAGCCTATGACGGTGACCAATTGGCTTCCACTCGCATCCTTCGGGTGACCCGAGAGGTGAGTAGGGGACAGATTTGGGCTGTGGTGATCGGCATTTCACAATACAAGACCGTTCGTTCGTTAAAATATGCCGATAAAGACGCCTTGGCGTTTCGAGATTATCTTACCCAGAATGTGGGGATCACGCCCGACCACATGACGGTCTTAATCAACGAGCAAGCCACGCTGTTTAACCTTAAACGATCCTTAGGAACGGAATTGAAACGCAAAGCCGGCCCGAAAGACACCGTCATTATTTATTATGCCGGTCATGGAGCCCCGGAAACGGATGCCTCCAGCCCGGACGGGGATGGCATGGAAAAATACCTCATTCCCTATGATGCCGATCCGCAAGATTTGTATACCACCGGATTGCCCATGCGGGAAGTCGAAACGATTTTCCATCGCTTGTCCGCCGAACGGGTCATTTTCATTACGGATTCTTGTTATAGTGGGGCCACTGCCGGCCGGACATTTTCCACCGCGGCCCGCCGTGCTACCCTCTCGGATGGATTTTTAAACCGCCTGTCCAAAGGCAAGGGACGGGTGGTTCTGACAGCCAGCCGGGCGGGAGAAGTGAGTGAAGAACGCGATGATCTGGGTCATGGCGTCTTTACCTACTATTTACTCGAAGGCCTGAAGGGGAAAGCGGATGTGGATGGGGATAACCTCGTGACCGTTGACGAAGCCTATTCTTACCTTTCTACCCATGTCCCCCAGGCTACCGGCCAAAACCAACATCCGGTCAAAAAGGGTGAGGTTGAAGGACAATTGATTCTCGGACGGATCCAATTCTAAAGGCTCTATAATTTTCACCTCAGTGTAGGAGGAATGAACTCATGAACCAACAGTTACGTTTGACCACCCCTCTTTTAATTGGTGTGGCCCTTTTCACCTTGGCCAACCTGACGGGTTGTTCTGCCCTTATGCCCACCCCAAAACCCGGGGGGTTGAATACCCGGGTCTATACCGCCAATGAAAGTTCGAATACCGTGACCGTTCTTGACGGAGACAATTATAAAGTCATGGGGGATATTGATACGCTCAACTACGGCGCGCACGACTTGGCCCTGAGCCGGGACGGGAAACAACTCTGGGTGACGAACCTCGCTAACGGCCGGGTATCCGTCATTGATACGGATTCGCTGAAAACAATTGCCTCGATCTATACCGGGACACGAGCCCATGTCGTGGCACTCACCAACAACAACAAGCACGCGTGGGTGGCCAATATCACCGACAACACCATTTCCATCATCGATACGTCCATTTACCGCATACTCGGCACGATTCCTGTTGGGAAGGGTCCGATGGGGATCGCCTTTTCCCGGGACGGCAAATATGCCTATGTCAGTTCACAGGACAAAATGGTCAACGTCATTGATACGACAGCCCATCAAGTGATTAAGCAAATTCCGGTCGGCCCGAATCCCCACTTTTTAACCCTGGGCCCCGATGGCCGAATCTGGGGGACCAATACCGGCAGTAATGACATTTATGTCATCGACACCACGACCAATGAAATCGCCGGCACGGTCGAAGTCGGTCCAGCCCCGCAACAAATCGCCTTTGCGCTGAAGGGAACCATTGGCCCGAATGCCTATGTCACCGTCACCGGACTCAATAAAGTCGTCGTGGTCAATGCCACCTCCCCGACACTTTCCATTCGCGAACAAATTGACGTAGGAGAAGAACCCAACGGGATTTGGGCCAATGCCGTTGGAACGCAAATCTATGTCGGGCACACGAAATCGAATAATGTCATGGTCGTTGATACGGGAACCAGCCAGATCCTGGCAACTCTTCCCGTTGGGAGAAAACCCATTCGGGTGGTGGCATCCCGGTAACTCAACACTCACATGACAGGGGCAATCTCTTCACAATAACCAATTGTATGTTTTCTCACTGATGATAGGAGGCTCACATGAATGATACACGTACCCTTTTTTCACTCAACGCGCTTCCACGTTTGACTCGCCAATTCCTTTCCGGAATGTGTGGCATCGCATTGTGTCTCGGTGTTGTTTCAACATCTCAGGTTCATGCGGCCGATGAATTGGCGGCCAATGCCATTAATGCCATTGGGGATTTCACGGTTTTTCGAACCGACGGTATCCAGGAGCAACTGGAGGGCAAAGGGTCTCTTCCGTTATATGAAGGAGACAGGGTCAAAACCGGGAAGGGGAGTCAGGCGTTAATGGAATTTACCAATGGCGTCCAGTTGGCACTCAACGAGGACACCGACTTTCTCATTCTCTCCCGTTGGGAACAGAGTAAGGGCTTTACCAGGGTTTTACGCCTAGCGACCGGAGAGGTGTGGGTCAAAACCATGGGAGGGCCAAAACCGTTGGAAATCGAAACTCCGGTGGCCACCGCGGCTGTCAAACAAACTGAATTTAACCTCAAGGTTGAGCCGGATGGCCAAACGACTCTCACCGTTGTGGAAGGGATCGTAGAATTCGGCACCGCGTTCGGAACCTGCCCGATCAGGACCTCGACAATCAGCTATGGGAATCGCGGAAAAAAATGCACGAAACCCGCTCCCACCAACGTGAGCCCCAATGTGGCGTGGACTCAAGGTATTCGCCAGTAAATCAAACTTCCAAGCCATGTGGGCCCATACCGGAAATCCGGTATGGGCCCTTTTTTTGTTGAATGATTCGGACTCAGAAATGACAAAACAGAGGATGCACAAATATTTATCAGGACAAGAAGACAAGAAAGGTGCTTAGGCCATCGCTTGCAAATAGCCTCGCAACAAATCCCGCCTGGCGACAATCCCGATTAATTTCCCAGTCGAATCGACAACGGGAACTCGAATCAAATGATTATTTTGCAGGACATCGATGAGCGTCATCACGTTGGTATCCTGAGTGACCGACACCGGATTGGCCGTCATGATTTCTCCGGCGGTGACCTCATTGAGTTTCTTTCCTTTGCGCAGGGCGGCGAGAAGATCAAATTCAGAAACAATCCCCAGAAGCTTGCTTTTCCCATCGATGATCGGGACAGACCCGAAACCTTCCATCATATACGAGGCCACCATTTCCGCCTCGGTCTCCTTGTCGGCGGACTGCACCTCTTTTTCCATAATCATTCTCACCGTCAATTGACCGAATTTGCTCTCTCGAAGTGCGCCACGACCTTCCGTCATAAGTATTCCTCCGGTATGTGTTTTCCATGAAATACACGTATTTTCAGTTTCGAATGCTTAATGTGTTTCACACCACAACAATTCTCCATCTTTATAGCACCACCACGGTTCCCTTCGTAAATGCAGTTTTCCTTTTCATGCATTGTACCGAAGCGCCTAATGTGAAAAAAGATCCTCTTGCACCAACCGGGTTTCTAAAATTCGATCCGGAGCCCAATTCCTTAACTGAAGATCTCTCGGCAAATCCTCATCCCATGCCGCCTGAGGCACCAGCCCCACGATCTCACTTTCCAGAATTTCCACACCCAACCGACAGGACTCCCGCTCCACCGCTTGGAATGCCGCTCTCAAGGACGTTTCACGGAAATCCGTCAGATTCATGGACACCTGCACCAACTCTCTCGACGGCAAATGCACTCCCATGGCCTTAAGCGCGGGCAAGCCTCCCCCCGAGGACCGAATCGTGCCGGCAATATGACGAGCCACCTGAATATCCTGGCTCATGAGCACAACATTAAAGGCAATCAAAAAGAAACGGGCTCCGATCACGACCGCCCCCGCACTGGGATGTAACACATCGGGGCCAAAATCCGGCTTCCAGCCTGCCTCATGATTCATACGTTCTTGTAACCCGGATAATCCTCCCCGCCGGATGGCTTCCAACCTGACCCGCGAGGGCACCACACCTGCCTGTTCATAGAGAAATACGGGAATACCCAATTCTTTCCCGACTCGCCCGCTCAAATCTTTGGCATAGCCCGCACATTCTTCTATCGTGACACCACGCAATGGAATCCAGGGCACCACGTCCACCGCCCCAATTCGTGGATGCTGCCCGTGGTGCGTGCGGAGATCTATGAAATGCTGAGCTTGTCGGATTAAGTGAAAAAGCGCAGTGCCCATGGCCTCCGGCTCCCCTGCCATAGTCAATACGGACCGATGGTGATCCGGATCCACATGAAGATCAAGTAAGGCCACTCTTGGGACTGACTGAATGCCTGCGGCCAATTTGGAGAGCACGGCTTGATCCCGACCTTCACTGACATTCGGCACACTTTCAACCAACCGATCCATACCCATTTCCTTCATCCGCCTGCGCGGCTAAGAAAACATCTGTTCATGCCTCGGTTATGCTCAAGCGAAGACAAGCTTTTCTTGACACCGAAAAAATTACCATATTATAGTCGAAACATCAGTTTTTCTGCGGGCTTGGGTGGACCATCCTTACAGACAACCCAATCGAAGGCAGATAGCTGCTATAATCCGTAACATTCAGTCCATCACGAAGACTCACAGATATGCGGCCCATCATTTTTTCCTCAGAAAGAAGGTGACATCATGAACGCCACCAACGTTGAACCCGCCACCGCCCTTGCAGAACTTCGAGAAACTAAACCCGATAAAGTCACCCTTGTCGTTTTAAGCGGAGACATGGACCGCGTCATGGCTGCCCTGATTATTGCTACGGGAGCCGCAGCTATGGGCATGCAAGTGACCATGTTCTTTACCTTTTGGGGGTTGAACGCCATCCGTAAGGAAAATGTCAGCAGTTCACCGAAAGATTGGCTCCGACGCGCATTCGGTTGGCTCAACAAAGGGGGCGCCAGCCGCCTGCCCCTCTCACGCTTTCATTTTGGGGGTCTCGGCACAACCATGATGAAAAAAGTGATGAGGGACAATCGCATGCCTGGCATCCCTGAGCTGATGGAAACCGCCAAGGACTTAGGCGTTAAAATGATCGCTTGTACCACGACGTTGGGGCTGATGGGCATCTCAAAAGACACACTCATTGACGGGATCGACCAACTCGCCGGGGTCACGACGTATCTCGCGGAAGCCCGCCATGGGTCTGTAAACTTATTTATCTAAAGGCCAACACAAAAGGATCGATCATGATACCAGCCGACATCAAACTCGATACATTGGGGTATTTCTGTCCGATGCCCATCATTCTGACCTCAAAAAAAATCAAAGAACTCGTGCCAGGGCAAGTTCTCGAAGTCATTTCGGACGACGAGGGGATTAAAAAGGATATGCCGGCCTGGTGCGAAACCACCGGGCATCACATGGTGGGCATGGAAGAAGAAAACGGGACGGATAAAAAAATCTATAAAGCCTACGTCAAAAAGGCGGGAGGCTAGGCCCTCCCGGAGAATCTCTCTTTCCCAACATTTCAAGCGGGCCGATCCACGTCTTACGCCTCCGATTCCTCGCTTTCCCCCGCCTCTGTTTCTGCCGGTTCACAATCCTCTCCCTCCTTTCAGTGATTGAGGCATGCCTTCAGAAGATGTCCCTCTCATAAGCCCTCCGATCATCCCCGATGATCAGGATCTGGCGGACCGTCGCGCACGCGGGCTCTATTCGGTGGTTAGCCGGGACCTATGAGGTAAGTTGAAATCTCCGGGTCAAGTTTTTCAATCAACTCGGCAATTTGTAGATCTCTTTCGATTGCTGGCAGCTGTAATATTCGCTCGAGGGTTGAGCGATCGAGAGACAAATAAAGGTCTCCGCACTCCACGACCAAAGGCGCCCCGTCATGCGGCGGCCTCATTGTGACTGGAAATTTCTGGTCAATTCTCGGTTGGGCATACAGAGTGGACGCAAGATCGAGAACATGTTGGCCGAAGGCCGCAAGTGCATCGGCATCTTGACCATGATCCCTTGCCCACTGACCGAATAGCCGTTGATCAATTTCAGCTTCAAAGCCTGTCTTATCCAGCATCGACAGTTCAACATAATCCTCCGGGGTCAAGACCAGCAGTCCATGTGGCACAGAGTTCCTCGACGTCGCGGACTTGAATAAAAAGATCGTCCTTGCATCGGGATCAGGATAATCCGGCTTATCATAGAGAGCTTTGTACAGGCGATAATCTCTTGCCGCAGCCGATTGCTGAACAACAGCCCTGACCCTCTCCCGCCACTGCCAACTCGACCGAACAGAACGAGGCGGAGGCGATGAGATCAGCCTGACAGATTTTCCGTCCCTCTCGGATGGCATTGCCTGATTCATTCCTGTCTCTGTAGGAACGGAGACAGCAGCTCTATGGGTGTCCGGCCCTGGCAAAGCCATATAGATCCCCAACGCGACCGCCCCCACTGCAAGGGCTTGGAAAATTTTCCCCGAAGAAATCATCCGTAAAATCTGTCCCTGTCAAAAAGCTTTTCGTCGGTGAGGCAAGCTTGAGGCTTAACTTGATCACCACGTTGAGCCCCTCACGCTCCAGTTCAGCGGCGACATGCGGAACCGTCCGCTCCAACCGGTAGTGATGAGTTGGTTAAGAGTTTTCTAAGGCTTGGCCTCGAAGACAAGATTGAAGGGAGTTTCGGCGGCCCGCCGGAACCGGTTAAAGCCCCCGCCGGTGATCACTTCTCGCATTCTTGCCTCCCCGGCCTGTGCGCCTAAGGCGGTCCCCACTTCCTGCGCGAGCGAAGCCGGGGTGCAGACCAGCGTCGAAACCGAATAAAAAATCCGTCCGACCGAATTCAGATTGTCCTCGACCCTGTCCCCGGCGAAAGGCTCCACGATCATCCATGTGCCGTCCGGAGCCAGTGTGTTCCGCACGTGCGCCGCGGCGCCCATGGGATCACCCATATCATGCAGGCAATCGAAGAAGGCAACCAAATCATATCCCCTCCCGGGGTAGTCTTTGGCACGGGCCACCTCGAACGTGACGCGGTTGGACACACCCGCAGCATCCGCCCTCTGGCGGGCTGTCTCGATTGACTTGTCGTGGTAGTCGTATCCGACGAAGGTCGACTGAGGAAACGCTTCCGCCATCAGAATGGTCGATGCGCCAAGGCCGCAGCCGACGTCGGCCACCTTGGCGCCTTTCGTCAACTTCGCCTCGACGCCTTCGAGGGAAGGAATCCAGGAGCTGAGCAGGTTGGCCGCGTAGTTGGGTCTAAAAAAACATTCGGTGCCGCGGAAGAGCCCCTGGTCGTGCTCGTGCCAGCCCAAGCCTTCCCCGCTGCGGAACCGTTCCACGATCTGAGGCACTGCCCGGAGCGCGGAGACCGCGACGAGAAACCCGCCAGGTAAGTATGCCGGACTCTTCTCGTCGGCGAGCATGAATGCCTGCTCCTCGGAAAGCGAGTAGCGGCCGGTGGCCGCGTCGTACTCGACATATCCTCCCGCAGCCTGTGAGTTGAGCCACTCACGGACATAGCGTTCATTGGTGTCCGTCCGCTCGGCCAACTCAGCAGAGGTCAGCGACCCGGCCCCGCGCATCGCCTTGTAGAGACCGAGTTTCTCCCCGATGACCACCATGCCGGCGTGAAGCGTCGCGCCAAAATCGGTCACAAACTGCCCCATCAGTTGATTGAGTTTTTCCTCGTTAATAGGCATCGCATCCTCCTTTGCAGATGAATGCTCGATGAGACATGGCATTTTGCCGGATGACGTTTCCCGGCAACCGGTCCTTCCAATCAAATGTTAGACGGCACTCTCCTGATCGTGCCCGCGTTCCAAAGAGCGACGATCCCACTTGGCCAAATTAGCGGCTGCGGCATACGTCGTCTGCAAAAATTCTAATAGTGTGTCATCCGGCGATTCTGCCTCACGAACGATGTCGTAGGGAAGAATGAATTCGTGCAGATCGCTACTGTAGAAAGCCCCGTCCGGCTGCACGGATGACACCGCGAAGTGAGGCGGCTCCGGATAAGCATAGGAATAAAAAGCCGCGTATGGGATCGGGCCTCCACCGGGCCAGAATCCGCAACTACTGACTTCCTCCGAATAGGCCTCTTGAGTTATCCAGTCAGGCAGATGAGGAATCCCTCCCGGATGTCTCGGCGCCCGCCGTCGGGAAAATCGCGTGACAGCCAGATCTGAAGCACCCCAGAAAAAATGCACGGGGCTGCACTTACCAAGAAACCAGGAACGAAATTCTTTGAAGACCCGATCAGCCTGGACGAGGATCTGCCAGAACCTGGTGGCGTATTCTCCGTCATACGCGCGATGAATATCATCCTGGTCGAAGCGGATCGGGTCAGAGACTTCGTTCGGCATGCGGTGGATGTCCACGTGCACATCGAGCTTTCCCATCTCCGCCATGAGACTTGCATAGAACGTGGCGACTGACTGTGGATGAAGTTCGACACGACCGCTGAGGCCATCACTCGACTGCACAGTCAATTGATGGTCGATGAAGTCGAAGTCGATTTGGAACGTCCGGTTTCCATACGGGATCGGCGACGTCGTCAATCCTCTCGAGGTCACGTAGAGGGTGACATGCCAGGAATGATTGATCCAGGGACTTTGGGTGAGGCGAACCTTGCCCACGATCTGGGTCCACATGTGCAAGGTGGCATACGTATCCTTCCAAGCTTCGAGAGGGAGAGTCGGCCATGCTTCGGATTGGAACGAAGTCGTCATGATTCCTCCTCCAACTGCAGCGCGTGTGCAGTCTCACAATGAGTATGGTGTTCTGTATGAATTCCGCCTTCTGTATGTCTGCAGGATATCCCCCTGGCTGGTGTCTTACCCTCAAGCAGGTAAGCTGTTGACCCTGAACTGCTTATGAACCATGCACAGGTATCCCATTTCTGTTGCTTGGATCATACCCGATTCTATATAAGACTCCGGATTTTCATAAACGTCCGGCACATCACCAGCGGTGGGAGAATTCTTGATCATTTGACCGGATAAATCAAGAAATTTGATTGTGAGGTTGGCCTCTCACTTGCTTTTTCATCGTGTGCGCCCTTGAGCGATGTCGGTTTACACGCAGGGGGTTCGGCGATGGCGGCTCAGGCGGTTACGCCGTGAATCCACCGTCAATCGTCAGGCTGGCGCCGGTGACAAAGCCCGCTTCGGGTCCCACAAGATAGGCGACCATCGCCGCAACCTCATCGGCGGTGCCGTAGCGCGGCAGGGCCATGACCTGCGTGCGAAGCATGTCGGCAAAATCGCTGTCTGCGGGGTTCATGTCGGTATCGATCGGTCCCGGCTGAACATTGTTAATGGTGATGCCGCGCGGCCCGAGGTCGCGCGCCAGTCCTTTAACCAGCCCCACGAGTGCAGCCTTGCTCATGGCATACACCGCGCCTCCGCCAAAAGGCATGCGATCGGCGTTGCAACTGCCAATCGTGATGACGCGCCCGCCCTTCTTCATATGCTTGACGGCCGCCTGCGTGGCGACGAAGACGGCCCGCAGGTTCACCGCCACCGTCCGATCAAAATCTTCCAGGCGATAGTCATCGATGGGGGCGATCACGCCGATGCCGGCATTATTCACCAGAATATCAAGACCGCCAAACTCCTCGACCGTTCGCTCCACGGCAGCCACCACCGCATGGGCATCTGCGTTGTCAGCATGAATGGCGATCGCCTGCACACCAAGCGCCCGAGCCGCCTTGACCGTTTCATGAGCGTGATCGGGCTTGGTGACATACGTCAGCGCAACATGAGCGCCTTCACGCGCGAGACGCGTCACGATCGCGGCTCCGATGCCCCGGCTGCCACCGGTGACGAGCGCACGTGTATGTTGAAGTGGAAGTTTCATGAGGTCCTTCCTTTGTGGGAGATCGTGAGCATAAGCTGCCTGACCGGATGGAGATTGCCCCATATCAAACGCAGAAGCCGGTATATCTATTCATATGACGCGCTGAGGGATGTCTTGCCAAAGGCCTGTGACCCCTCGGCATTCAATGGCTGCCTATCTGTCCCGTAGTGTAGCACGGCTCTTTTGCAGGACGGAATAACACGACGTTCTTGGGAACACCATCGACATTGACCTACTAAAAAAACCGGTCTCTTTCTCGTGTTTCAGGAACAGGCCACACATGGACATCCAGACTACGGTCGCAGGGCGGTGCAACCACGTTACGCTTGCTGCAGGTTTTCACCCGTCCGCACATGTTCGGCGCGAAAACCATAGCCGATCAGGCGGGCGGGAATATTGCGCACAACGCGGAACTGTAACAGCCAGCGCAAGATCGCCGGAACGTTTGGGGGTTCTCCTGATTGTGCCAGGGCTTTGGTGATGAGACGTTTCTGAATCTGCACTTGCAGGACCTGAATGAATCTGGTCGGTGGCAGGCGACGGTGCTGTACCTGGCGCAGCAACGCGTCATCAATCAATTTCCTTTCCCTTAGCGCGGGAGCGAGGGCATTGGCAGCGGCGACCGCATCCTGAATGGCCAGGTTGATACCCACTCCGCCAATGGGTGACATCGCATGCGCAGCATCTCCGATCAGCAGCAGACCCGGCCGATACCAGTGTTCGAGGCGGTCGACACGCACGACCAGAGTCTTGACGTTATCCCACGAGGCCAGCTCCCTAATGAAGTCGGCGAGAAAGGGGGCAAGTTTGGCAACGGAATCGCGCAGCGTGTCGATGGGTTGTGCGCGCAATGTCTCGTCACTGCCCTTGGGCACCACATAGGCAGCCTGCCAATATTCAGTGCGATTGAGCAGCACCATCATATGACCGGAGCCAACAATAGCGAACGTCTCTTCCGGATCGGTATCCTTCCGTGGCAAGCGGAACCACAGCACATCCATCGGCGCCCCATAGTCCCGTCTCGTCATGCCAGCGGCCTCGCATAACGTCGAATGACGGCCGTCACAGGCAACCACCACATCCGCCTTGACCATCACCTCGCCCTCAGGCGAACGCACGCGCACACCGGTCACACGTCCCCCTGCTTCAATCAGTCCCACCGCCTCATGGCACATACGCAAGCCGAAGTGCGGGTAGCGCCGGCCTTCGTCGGCAAGCAAATCAAGAAAATCCCATTGCGGCACCAGCGACAGATAGTTGAACGGCTTCAGTCCACGGAAATCGATTACCGGCTGCAACCGGTCTCCAATCCGCACACCGAGATGATCGACCTTGCGCTGCGGCAATCGGTTGAACTTCCCTAACAGCCCAATTTCTTCAAGCACCTGGAGCGTCGAGGGATGCACCGTGTCCCCACGGAAGTCGCGCAGGAAATCGGCATGCTTTTCCAAGACCACGACCGGTACCCCGGCCCTGGCCAGCAAATACCCGAGCATCATCCCGGCCGGACCACCCCCGACAATGCAACAACGGGTGACAGAGGTCGAAGGAGATGTCATCTCCGTATTCGCCTGGTCAAATCCTTCAAGCGGCAAGTATTCCTCATATCAGCTCTCCAGAATTCCCGAACTCCTGGATAAGGGTTTTCTCGCAATTGAGACTATTCGACCCGTTCACTGAAGGAATCTTCCATACTCTCTAAAGGTTGGCATTAAGGGGAGTAACTTGATTGGGATAGTTGATGATTTTTTCAATTAACGCTTCATTGACCTGTTTTCTCTTCTCGTCCGGATCTTCCACTGATTCAACGGATACAAGTGAATCAACGTAGGCATCGGAAAACTGCAAAAATCTCGCGCCAAGAACAACCAGTTGTTTATACCAATGATAGGGCTTCAGATTATCCACGATGTAGGCTTGTTGAGCAAAATAGGTAAAACAGGTGTACTTACGCCCTTGATGCTGCAACGAAATGTGATGATCCAGATAGCCGCAACCTTTCCCTTCGACGCGATCTAAATCACTCTTATGCGCTGGATTAATTTCATAGATGACACCATAGATGAAATCGAATTCGGAGCCGGTTGGGACCAAATTGCATTTACCCGATCCATCAGTGCTTTTTTTATGAAACATGAGACGGTATTGACGCAGTTCAACCACACCAACCAAACGTGCGGAAGACACTCGTTCAATGAAGCGGAGAGGGTGCAGGTTCGAACCATACGCAAAATAAGGAATCATGCTGTGGACTTCCTTTCACCGCTTAATGACCAGGCATCTGTCATACGGCTGACCGCCTCGGCTGCATGCTCTGATGAGGCACGACTATCTCCCCCAGACCGGTGACCAATCGTGAGCCAACTCTTGTCGGCAGGCATGGGCGATGTCCAGAGACAACGTCTTGAGGCTTTTTCCTTCGGGAATGGTTCCATGAAGTCCCTTGCCAAAGGCGATCATCGCGGCGGTCACCTCCTTATTCTCGACCAAACCCATCACCCCCCAATATAGCTCCCAAAACCGCAGTTCCTTGTCGGCCGCCTGCGCCCGATCCCGAACACTAATTTCAGCGGCCGTCTTCACGGCATCTTCACACCATGCTAACTTCTTTTCCAGGTAGGGCTTCTGCGCCTCAGTCGCTTGAGAAACAATGAACTGCGCGAGCGCAAACAAGAGTCCTCCCACCGTCACAATCGTCCCGACGATCTTGAGCACGTGTTCAAGTCTTCCGGAAGTGTCAGCCGGCATAGAATATTTGCTCTTTCTTTATCTGTGAAGAATAAACCCGCAAGCCAAGCATGATACCTGTACCTTATTTAAGCACCACACCGTTTTCCGGGTCGGTTAGGATGGAGTTTACACATCGGAGCACCATATTCACTTTGGCATTGACTGTCTGAATTGCAGGAGCGGCAACGGCCTTCTTCGCACACATACGCACCGCAGTAATTTAACTTGCCATCTCGCAGGCCTTCCGCTGTGAGGGGAGCCGGAGTGCAGACGGCACCATACTGGCCTTGGGGAATACGGCAGATGCCCAGATCACAGAAGTCAGATTGACAATCTTCATCGGCATGACAGGCTGCGCCGACAGGAGCATCCTTACCGGCGCCGCCTGCCAAAGCAAACGTCTCACCGGGAACGCCCAACGCCAAAGTGAATAGCAGAAGGCTCACAGTTTGCTTAAGTGCAGCCTGCGGCTTCTTTCCCTGGACCACCATAATAAAACCAATTCCGCCAGTTTGGATCCGAACTGTAATAGGGACCATCGGCGCTGTAACAGGCCGAGTCCGTGGTTGAAATAGAACCGGCATTCCACCACCAGGCCTTCGTGGGTGCCCAGGTAAAGAGCAGATTGCGGAAGTACGCCGCTTTGCCCCACCGCTGATTCGCAAAGGCTCCGCTGCCCATATCGGTGGACGTGGCGGCCGGCGCACTCTCGTCAAAAATCTCGCCATACCAGTCAAGACGGTCAGCCTTATCACGAATGCCGGCAGCAGAGAATAGCGTCCCCTGAGCACAAGGCCGGGAATCCGCACCCTTGCAAAACGGATAATACCCCGCCCATTCACCTGCAGCCTTCACCCACCAGTTGCCTTCCCAAAGCCGGACTTCCACATCAAGGCTAAATTGGGAACCATCTGTCCGACTTTCCCAGGGGACCAACGACATGCCGGGAGCCACGCTGGAAGACACCTGGATCCAGCCATCAACTAACGCATTATACCCCGCAACCCAATCGCCGCTGGCGGCACCATTTGTTCGAAAATAGGTGAAAAAGACCGGCCGTTTGGATGGCGCAAAGGCCGAATGTTCGATCTTTCCGGCCTCAATCGCTTGCATGGGTGTGCCACGGATCACGGCAACCTGTGCGATAGACGTTTCACCCCCAACCGGTCCTGTTGTATTCCAAATATTAATCCGTCCGATACTGCCAAACACATCCCCAAACCGCTGCCAGACGGCATAATACCGGTCATTGGACGCCGGAGCCGGCGGCGGCACTTTGCTCAAGATTTCGATGGGGTCTTTCGGCAAATACGTCGGATGTTCCTTGAGATACGACTCCACATCGAACCGAACGACTGGCACCGTACCTGGAGGACCCATGGCTGATTTATCCAGCTGAAATTCGGTTTGAGCGGTTTCATCCGGGCGAAGCTGTTCTTGAAGCGCCTTGGGCAACTCGGTATCGAGATAGGGATTCTCGAGGTCTGATTTTGGTTGAATAATCTCGTCAAAATCCTCAGAAGGAGGAGTCGCGAGCTTTCCACCAGGCACCTGACTTTCAGGCCTGATCCAGTCAATTGTCTGACCGGACTTCGTTTTCGTGGTGGCAACGACATCAGGCCGCATCTGATCCCGGCGTTGTTCAAAAAATTCGACAATCCGGGAACGGCGTTTCTCATATTCCGCGCTACTGAGTCCTTCAGCCTCAGGGATGGTGGACTTGGTGCACCCGGGGAGGCCCAACAGAAATAGCGCCAGCACGGTAGCCAGAAACCGATTCGCATTCATAACAACCTCCTGTTCTTACGAATTTGAATAACAAATGATTGGAGAGCAACAAAAGAGTGAGGGAGTTTATAAGACCGTTCAGCGGCACACGATGCAGATCCGCCAGAGAACCGAATGCTATTTGCTGTACGCCAGCTCATCCATCATTTCAGCAAATCTCGTCCATGAGATACGCTTTCGTTTCTGGCGATGCCGTCCATACCAGTAGAGAGAGCCCCGCCCGATCAGGATCTCGCCAATTTTCAGTTTGCTGGCATAGATCTCCAACCTGAGGGAGCTTCCCGCTTTGCTGAGGCCGGGCACCTGCAATTCTGCCTTCACCGCGTGAGCCCTCTGCACTCGACGTTTCGGCACGTTCGTTTCCTCCGTCTCGGTCTAACTAAGGTTAGACCGTCTCATCACAAGAAATATTCTCCATTTTTCTAGGATCTCTTGATATTTTCTTGTCAAAAAATATTCAGGACTTCTTTTTATGAACTAAATATTGCGCGGTTTACCATTTTCGGAAAGGTATGTTTGAGTTACCTGTTTTTTGGCAGGCCACCTTGTTGCTCAAATAGCTCGATAGCGCGGACATAGAAAGATTGGCATGCTGCGACGGCCCCAGAACCACTTCCTCGAATAGTTTTTGTTCCCCATTGTTGTTCGAAAGATCGATCTCTATATAAGGCATTAACATGGATGCTCCCTCTCGAAACTTAATCTCTGGGACGGTGTACCTTTCAAAGTAGGGCGAAACGAGTCGCCATTCGCGTTCTTCCTCAAAAGCCGAATGTTTAATTATGGACAATACTTGAAGGAGGGCGCCTCTGTACCCCTCAAGGAAACCATGATATTTCTGAGGAGGGTAATTCTTAGTGATATCTAAATGTGGGAGCCGCTGTCTAAACGTCACCAGCATTTTCTCAAGCAGGCTCTTCATTAACTCGCGGTGCTCCTCGTGTTTGTACAGACACTTTGCGAGTCTGAAGTCCGACGATTGCAAAATACGATTCAGGATATGCGCGGAAAAACCGAGGCTTACACCTTTACCATGCGGAGTATAACTTCGCCACTGACTCAAAAGACTTCGTTCTTCTGAAAGAGAAAAGATAAAAATATGATAGTGATTGACGTGAAACGTTTCTAGCCATTTCGTAAACTGCTCAAGGAACTCGCGCTCATCATTTTGATGATCACTGATGCATTGGGAAAGAACTTTCCGCAGAACCTCACAGGCATACAATATCTCTTTTGAATCGTTTAGGTAGTAAGCGTGACTAGCCCATATTTTTCTCGTCTCCACAATACCTAGTAGGGCGCCAATACCTGTATAGTGATAAAGTGTCTTGTTAGCTTTGGAAGAGAAAAAATCATCGACTTGCTTCATTGCTTCCCCTTACGACACATAACACCCCAAATGCAGCAGCGGCGTGAAACGGCAATCGATGTGCCCAGTGGACAGTCGGCGACCGATTCACTCCGCTTCCTCTGAGTACTCTTCAAGCACACTGTCCGACAGATGCGCGAGGTGCTTTTGGGCTGCTAATTCTCTCAGGCTGTCATAGGACAGATACGTACAGTTCTCAGCGAGAGGTCCTTTTTCCAACAATGAAAAGACCGGCCGTCGAATTTCCTGAAACACTTTCTCCCGCTTCAACGCGGGAGCAACGATATGCAGCTTGATGTCCATGTTGGGCTGAAGCGCGAGTAGATCGGCCATTCGAAGAATACCGGAATAGACGGAAGTCGTGTGCTCAACTTCAAACGCGCGGACGATGGATCGGCCTCGGAGCCACAGCACATCAATCTGCTCGATCGTGCGAAGAGTGGTGTCGTCGTAGTTGAGCGGAAGCCGCTCAATCAGGCGTTCGGCTTCGTGCTTCCATTCCCTGAGGACTCCTACACGATCTGAACGTGGGATCCAGATCGACATTCCCATCCTGGCACCAATTTGAGCGAGAAGTGCTTGAACCTTGATCGACTCTCTTGATTCAGCTTCTTCAGCTGGGGGAGTTTCCCCGACAGCACCAGAATCCTCAGGGACAGATACGCTGACAACCTTACCGGGCCGGTTCACTGTATGGGTGGTGAGCTTCTTCGCATCCTGTTCATCCACTGGATAAGGCTTGGGTTGAGCGCCTTGAGTTATCAGCTGCTCAACCATAAACTTTCCATCCCTATCGTCTAGGCGTACGAGGCTACCACGAACCTTGCCGGTCCATCCGATCGATCCTTTCTCTAAGGTTCGCGTGAACGACAGCCCATTCCAAATGACGTCATCATGTATCGGAATCGATTTGTCAATTTCAAGCCACACCACTGGGCGAACGCGGAAGCGAACCACGAATGGATCACTCTCGGTCATAAAGATCGGCAGGCCACACCACCGCGACAAGCGTGTGAGATAACAGACAAAAGTGTCGCCGGGCTTGATCCGCTCCGCCATCCCCTTGTGACGCATTCGAAAACCGGAGACGTCGCGATTAGAGCGCATGAACGCCTCATGGGTTTCTGGTGAGAACAAGTCGATGAAGTAGGCCATGTTGTTCTTGCCACTTATTGATAATAGAAATAATCCAAAGAGGAGCTCTGGTCTTCTAATCAATGGGCTTGGGGTAATCTTTTCTGAGATTTAAAATTTCGGATGCCCAGGCCACGTAGACAAGCGGAATACACCCACACGTTCGGGAGTGGGCGCGGAAGGATTCTTAGTTATTTAATTAATTTAGTCAAGGCAAAAAAATTCTTGGCTGGCTGTACGAAAAACACAACCGTCAGAGAAATTGTCCCATATGAAGTTTCCTTCGACAGTCCGAATTTCCTGGACCATTTTGATTTTTCGGCCATCGGTATAAGAGGACTTGTCCTCTACGGGCCACTATGCATGGAAGGGCGAAGAGGGAAAATAGCGGGTGGTCTTGCAGTCAACAGGCAGGCATCTACTATTTCTCTCCTCAGCTGTTAGCCACTTTCAAAATGAGATTCTCGGTGGACAAGTTAAAAATATCAGACGGAGAGTAGCGCTCCGTGGCATTCAAAATTTCAAGTCCAATAAGCTTTCCCTCTTTATCAAAATCCAAATTCAC
>WHTE01000036.1 GCA_009377845.1 Nitrospirales bacterium
ATTTTGCCTGGACTCCTTTTGGGGCACGGAGGCAGCATTTCACGCTATTATGTTGTTAGCCTATAACTTGATGAGTGTTTTTTCCCGCCAAGCCGTCCTGCGAGCGCCCAGCGCCGTGAAACTTCAGACCATGCGGAGCCACTGCTTTGCATGAGGCGCGTGGATCGGTCGCCAGAGCCGGCGCAAGGTCTTCCAGATTAGTGTGCCCCCTCAACGTCGGCTATGGTTCGAGGGTCTTTTTGCCAGACTAGAGGGCTTTCACTCTCCATGGCCAGCTCTTAGATTCAAATGTCTAATGCAAAATCCGGGTTCAACAGCCACTCTATGTCAAAAAAGGCACCTGATTTCTTTTCTTCTCCTTTAAAAAACGCTGGGTGGATGTTTCATAAGTTGAAGGAAATACGACGGTATGAAAAATGCTTTACAGGGAAGACACTTGAACGATCAATTCAAGTTCAACCGGAGCGTGAAGTGGTAACTCAAAAGCCCCAAGCGCCAATCGGGCATGACGCCCGGCATCTCCAAACAGTTCGACCAACAAATCAGAGGCACCGTTAATCACGGCAGGCTGCTCCACAAATCCTTCGACAGACGCCACATGCCCCGTCAGACGAACCACTTGTTTGAGGCGCGAAAAATCTCCCAATATCTGCTGGAGAATGGCCAGTCCGTTTAACACGGCCAATTGTGCAGCGGCAGCCCCTTCCTTGACTGTCAGTTCTCTCCCCAACTTCCCGGTTTGCTCAATTTTTCCATTCCGAAAAGGCAGCACACCGCTCACGAAGATTAAATCCCCTGCCTGACGAGCCGGGACATATGACCCGACGGGACGAGGGGCCGCAGGCAACTCTAATCCCAGGCGGGTTAGTGTTTCGTGAATACCCATAGGAAAAACAGTGAACCCACTCACTTACGAAGCACGCTTACCATTCGACTGACGTTGAAATTGATTCACAGCTTTATTGTGCTCTTCTAACGTGACAGAGAATTGATGACTCCCATCATTGCGTGCCACAAAATACACAAAATTGGTTTGCGTTGGATAGAGCGCCGCGTGGATAGCCGCCAAACCAGGGTTAGCAATGGGTCCGGGTGGAAGCCCGCGAATTTTGTAGGTATTGTAGGGACTATTCACGGACAGATCCGCTTTCCGAATATTCCCATCAAAAGATGCAAGGGCATAAATGACGGTGGGATCGCTCTGCAAGGGAATGCCCCTCTGGAGACGGTTATGAAAAACTCCGGAGACCAAGGGTCGTTCGGCTGCCAGCCCCGTTTCCTTTTCAATCACAGAGGCCAGAGTCAACACCTCTTGAAGGCTCATGCCCATGATCGTCCCCCGGTCCTTGAGGTCTGGCGTCACCACATCATGAAACCGGTTGACAAACGTTCGAATGATGGATTCTGGTGGAGTATATCGAGAAAACTGGTAGGTATCAGGAAAGAGATAGCCCTCCAGGGTTGGCGCCTGAACATGGAGACTCCGAATAAAAGCCGGATCCCGATTTAATCGAAGAATATCCTGTTTGTGTGCCAGATTTTTTTGAGCAAGGATGTCCGCGATTTGTACAATATTATACCCTTCCGGAATCGTGAGGGCATGCTGATACACCTCACCCTTCACAAGTTTTTTCAGCAATTCAGTTGGTCGCATTCCCGCATGCAGTTCATATTCCCCTGGAATAATTTTTCGATCGACTCGCTGTACCCGCCCTAATAGGGTAAAAAACCATTCCGGTCCGATAAGATGATTCAGATGTAGAATATGGGAGACTTCGGTCAAGGGAGTACCGGGGGGAATATCAACAAGGTAAGCTGGAATTGGCCCGCCAATTGGTTGATTCAACCACCAAAAACCACTCATGGCCATCAGGCTAATCAGCACACCCAATAACAGGCCTAACGCTGACCGGCGAAAAAGAATCACGTCGTGGCGTCCCCTTTCCTATAACTCCGTGTCCGTTTATCAAGGGAAACGTTCTAGCAGAAGTTGACAGCTGAAGAAGGTGTCTCTCCTTTGCCTCTTATCCTAATTGTGAGGTGACATAATCATACACACTATTCAATGCCACATCTAAATGTTCTGGTTGATTTCCTCCTGCCTGAGCCATATCCGGTCGGCCACCCCCAGTCCCACCGACGAATTGGGCAACGTGCTGAGCCACTTTTCCTGCCGGCAATTTTTTAGCCTGTTCTTTGCCCACAATGACCAACAACGAAACTTTTGCATCTTTGACTGACCCCAAGACCAAAAGACCCGAAGGCACTTTGTGGCGGAGCTTATCGGAGAAGGTCCGTAATTCCTGCATATTGAGACCGTCCACCCGCTGGACAAGGACCGGCATACCGCCTATTTCCCTTATGGATACTTCCTGGCCAGCATCTTGTTGCTCGAGAACTTTCTGCTTGGTGCGCTCTAATTCGCGTTCGGTATCCCGAAGAGTCGTGACCAACTTCTTGGCTTTTTCAACGACTTCATTCGGGCTGGTTTTTAACACAGCCGCTAATTCTCTCCATTCCGCTTCCTGATGTTGAGCATGAGTCAACGCACCTTCGCCTGTTAGTGCCTCAATCCGCCGGACGCCTGCCGCAATCCCACCTTCGGAGCTGATTCGAAACAGACCAACATCTCCGGTTCGCGAACAATGCGTTCCTCCACATAATTCCTTACTAAATAAACCCATTTCTACCACCCGAACCTGCTCACCATACTTGTCACCAAAGAATGCCAACGCCCCTCGACTCAGGGCATCTTGAATTCCCATTTCTTCGACCTGCACAGGAGCGTTATTTCGGATTTGCTCATTGACGAGGTTTTCAATTTCTTCGACGTTTCGGCTCGTCAATCCCTTGAAATGGGAGAAATCGAATCGCAATCGATTCGGGGCAACCAAGGACCCATATTGTTTCACATGGGGACCCAGGATTTCCCGCAATGCGGCATGAAGGAGATGAGTAGCCGTATGGTTCCGCGCAGCACTCTGCCGCAGTTGTATATTTACCATGGCGGTGAGGAAATCTCCCACGCGGACTGATCCTTCGATGACTTGCCCCTTGTGGAGAACCCACCCCTTCGCCACCTTAGTCGTATCCTGCACCACGATTCTTGCCGAAGGACCAACCAACGTGCCCTGGTCCCCTACCTGTCCACCCCCTTCAGGATAAAAAGGCGTTGTATCCAGGACAAACTCAACCGTCTCCCCTTGCTTAGCCTCTTTAATCAAATGCTCATCCTTCACCACACCAAGCAGAGTCCCACCAGCTTGCTGATGGGCATAACCCACAAATTTCGTCAGAGGAAATTGTTCGATGGCACTCACCAGTTCGATTCGAGAATCCGCCTGGCTAAACTTTGCGGTTTTCCTAGCTCGTTCACGCTGAGCTTCTAGCGCGTGTTGATAGCCGGCATGGTCGATATGCAACCCCTCTTCTCGTGCGGCATCCTCAACCAGATCAAGCGGGAACCCATACGTATCGTACAATTTAAAGACCGCTTCCCCATCTAGTTGAATTTTCCCCTGTTGTCTCGCCTCAGCCAAAATTTGATTGAGAAGGGGTAAGGCCTGCTCTAAGGTTCCGATAAATCGTGCTTCCTCACCCTGAACAATTTCAGAAACGGTATCCCCCATTGAATGAAGCTCAGGGTACACCGTGTCCATGTGATTGACCACGGAAGGCACCAGGTCAAATAAAAATTCTCGCTCCACGCCTAACAATCGTCCATGTCGGGAGGCCCGACGCATAATCCGGCGCAGGACATAGCCACGGCCCTCGTTTGAAGGCAACACCCCATCAGTAATCATAAACGTCATCGCCCGCAGGTGGTCCGCAATGACCCGCATCGAGCGATCAGCGATTGCAGAGGCACCATACACATGGCCGGTTCCCTTCCCAATACGTTCCAAAATTGGACGGAACACGTCGCTATCGTAATTGGAAGCGACCCCTTGAGTGACGGCTGCCAACCGCTCTAACCCCATCCCAGTATCGATACTGGGTTTAGGGAGAGGATTCAAGGTTCCAGTCATATCCCGATCAAATTGCATAAAGACCAAATTCCAAATCTCGAGATATCGGTCGCAGTCACAACCTACGGCGCAGGTAGACTGACCACAACCGAACGCCTCGCCTTGGTCAATGAGAATTTCGCTACAAGGGCCACAGGGACCCGTCTCTCCCATTTGCCAGAAATTATCCTTTTCACCCAGCCGAACTAAACGATGCTCTGATATCCCCATTCGTTTTTGCCAAATATCATACGCATCCTGATCATCACGAAACACGGTAACCCACAGTCGATCAGCTGGCAGACCGGCAATCTGAGTGAGAAATTCCCACCCGAAGGTAATCGCCTCTTCCTTGAAATAATCCCCAAAGGAAAAATTTCCCAACATTTCAAAAAAGGTGTGGTGTCGGCGGGTAAACCCCACATTTTCTAAATCGTTATGCTTCCCACCAGCCCGCATACATTTTTGAATTGAGACGGCCCGGACGTACGGGCGGGATTCCTCACCCAGGAACACACGTTTAAATTGATTCATTCCGGCGTTGGTAAACATCAGAGTAGGATCCGCTTGAGGAATGAGGGGGGCGCTGGGAACAACGGTATGCCCACGGGTGGCAAAGTAGTCAACGAACGCCCGTCGGAGTTCAAGTGAGGTCGCTATCATGATAGGTGGGTTACGATGAATGCCACTTGGTCTGATCAGCCACGAATCCCGGCTGGTTTTTTGGGATCAGGATGGGCAGGCGTGGATGATTCATCTTTTTTTTGAGGCTCCCCGGAGAGGCCATAACTGTTTCGCAATTGCGTGTCGATGTCCTGGGCAATATCCGGATTACTTTTCAAAAAGGTTTTGACCGCCTCCCGGCCCTGACCCAGCCGTTCCTCCTTATACGAATACCAGGCTCCGGCTTTATCAATAATCCGACGCTCCACGCCCAAATCCACTAATTCCCCAACTTTGGAGATGCCTTCCGCAAACATGACATCAAATTCGGCTTGTTTAAAGGGTGGCGCCATTTTATTTTTGACCACTTTCACCCGTACCCGACTCCCCATCACTTCCTGCCCATCTTTAATCGATTCAATCCGGCGAATATCCAACCGGACTGAAGAATAAAACTTCAACGCGTTGCCGCCGGTCGTCGTCTCGGGATTGCCAAACATGACCCCAATTTTCATGCGAATCTGATTAATAAACACCACTGAAGCTTGAGACTTGGAAATGGCCCCGGTCAATTTTCGCAAGGCCTGGGACATCAATCTCGCCTGAAGCCCCATATGGGAATCTCCCATCTCCCCTTCAATTTCGGCACGAGGGACCAGGGCCGCAACTGAATCAACGACAATGATATCTAACGCTCCGCTTCGGACCAGCGTTTCGGTAATTTCCAGAGCCTGTTCCCCAGTATCCGGCTGGGCCACCAGCAGATCATCAGTGTGCACACCAAGCTTTTTGGCATAGGTAATATCCAACGCATGTTCAGCATCGATAAAGGCCGCCGCCCCGCCGGCTTTCTGAGCTTCGGCAATGGCATGCAAGCACAGCGTGGTTTTTCCAGACGATTCCGGCCCGAACACCTCAATGACGCGACCTCGTGGCAACCCTCCGATGCCCAGTGCCATATCGAGCCCGAGAGACCCCGTTGAAATGACCGGAACATCATGAGGAATGTCATCCGTCCCCAGTTTCATGATCGCTCCTTTGCCAAATTGTTTTTCAATTTGGGTCAGAGCCAAATCAAGCGCTCGTCTTTTTCCGTCTTTTTGTGTTTCTTTTTGAGGAGCCACGCGTTCTGCCATTGGGTTTCCTTTTGTTCAATATCCCTGGACATGCAAAGTGGGAGTTATCTTACCCCACCCTCCCTAACAGGTAAATGCCTATCTTCGGTCGAAGAACGTGATACAGCCTCATTCAATGGGACCGTCCATAGAGAGGTATATTCCGCGCCGAAAGAACTCACATCACTCCGAAAGAGCGTGATTCGGTCAATGCGCAATGTCCCCAGAGTCTGGGGTTGCTCTAACAAGCCTGAGTGAGTCAGCACGCTACCCACCTTGGAATTGCCATGTTTAATCCTGGCTAGGGTCAAATGAGGATGATAGGGCTTCTCCTCAAGGGGAAAGCCTAACGGTTCCAGGGCACCTTCAATTCGAGAAACAAGTTTGAGCAAGGAAGGAATATTACCAGCACATCCGATCCACAATATCCGTGGACGTCGAATATGGGGAAAGACCCCCAGGCCCTGAATCTCTAACGTGAGAGGAGCCTGACTTCTTCCGACAGGCTCCATCGCGGACAGGAACTGTTCTGCCATGGCGGCGTCAACATATCCCAGAAATTTCAGCGTAAGATGAATCGACTCAGGGCGAACCCAATTGACCTCTGGTAAAGTGCCCCGAAGTTGACGTTGGAGCTCGGCCACTTTTTGGCACAGGTCCGAAGAGAGTTCCGCGGCAAGAAAAACTCTCAGATTCTTATGGTTAGGATGCAGTTTCATTGGAATATCGACGGATCAGATCTAACATGGCCTGAGAAGTTTTAAGTTTAATTTCCGTTCGATCCCCCCAAAATTGCCAGCGTTGGCACTGGGTCCCTCGTGGTCCATCAATCGCACCATAAACCAGACCCACCGGCTTTTTTGCGGTTCCTCCCCCGGGACCGGCAATTCCTGTGACACCAACTCCCACATCGACTCGGCTCCTCATTCTGATGCCTTTGGCCATAGCTTTGGCCACCTGAGAGCTGACCGCTCCATGCCGACGTAGCATCGACACAGGAACCCCCGCGAATTCTCTTTTCGATTGATTACTGTAAGACACGACTCCCCTGTCCAAATAGAGAGAACTTCCAGGCACTTCGGTCAATCGATGAGCAATTAACCCTCCGGTACAGGATTCGGCTAAAGCCATCGTCCAGGAGCGACCCCGTAATAATTCTCCGACGATTTCTTCCATGGTTCGTTCACCTTCAGAAAATAGCCATGGTCCTAAACAATCACGCACCTGATTAATAAGATGCTCCCATACCGGGAAGAACAGGGACTTCTCCTTAACAGAGGATCGAGAGCCGTTGCTCACCCAACAACTCACGGTGACTGTTACGCCCCTGGGAGACGCCAACAGACCAAACTGAATGTGTGCATACTCCTTCAAAATAAGGCCCAATTGCTTTTGAACATCGGTTTCGGGCAACCCGAAGGTATTGAAGGCATGAAACCAATACTGCCCAGTGCTTTTGAATATCTTCCGGAGTACCGGTTGAACCTGGGAGGCCATCATCACTTTGGCCTCGCGAGGAACACCGGGCAAGACGACAATCACAGAATGCCCTTCGCGTATCAAAAAGCCAGGAGCCGTGCCCACGGTATTCGAGAGAATCATTGCCCCGGAGGGAATAAGGGCTTGTTTGGCCAGGAGAGGAGTAACCGGTCTTCCAAACCGCCGATATCGAGTCTGTAAATCCGCGTAAGCCTTTTTTCGTCGGGTCAGTGGCCGCCGAAACGTATCGGCAACGGCCTCACGGGTACAATCATCGAGTGTTGAACCAAGGCCACCAGTTAATACGATCACGTCAGCTCGCTTCAATGACGCGCGAAGGGCCTCTTGGATATCGCCCCTGTGATCACCTACGGCAATCTTTTTTCGAACATCAATTCCACACTCGGCTAAAAGATTTGAAACAAATACCGAATTGCTATCCACTCGCCCGCCAAGAAGCAATTCGGAGCCCACGGCAATTATGTCAGCATGGAGAAGCTTCATGTTCATACAAATCGGTAAGGTGACATCAAGCCGGACGTTTGCCCATTCCCAATTTTTGCTAAGGAATGGAAGAAAAATTTAGATCGAACGTTAGTTCGCCTCCGGCTCCAGGAAAGACTTTAATGGTGGTGGGGGCCTCTAAATCAAAGGTGCCATAGACAAAAGACGCCACAATCTTTGCAAGAAACACGGGTTTTCCGTGTCTTTGACTGATCAACGAAGCCCGAGCATCAAATCGGATCCGATCAGGTTTAACCAGACGATTTCCTTGTTTGAGTAAAAGATAGCTGTCCATGGCGAACGTGGGGGAATTACCAAAAATCATCACCACGACTTGCAAGGCTTCTTCGTCTAATACCCGTTGGATTTCCTTGGAAGTGGGCTGTTCTCCCCGTAGGGAAAAATGCCCAGACATCACGGCAATCCCGTTTAACTTGGTCATGAGAAAACCATATGGCTGGAAATCCTCTTCTGATGATGAACCAAAATGCCAATACAGCGTATTCGGAGGATTTCTGCTTCGGGCTCCCTCTCGACCCTTCTCTACAGCTTCCAGAATTTGGGATTGGGAGGGATGCTGAACGATGGCCCAAAGAGGGGTTGGTATCCATATCAACAGTCCTGCACTCAAACCCAACAAAACACAGCATCCCCTTAGTGGAAATGACACAGGACGTGGTCCTTGGAGAAATCTCTGCAATAACAATAATTGACGCATTGGTCGTTGGCTCAGACCGTTATCTTGCATGCTCGCCTTACTGCTGTAATGGCCTTTTCCAATTTCTCACGTTTTGAAAAAATCTCATAGGCCATCAACCCGGATTCCGCAGTTGAAGTTTAGGGTGGGGCCTGCGGAGCCGTGATTCTCGGCAACGAGACCGCGTGCGCGGACGAGTCCGGCGGGGTCTCTTCCTCTACAAGTTCCCACTCCAACTGCGCCGCAATCGGCAGCCCGTCTGACAGGGTGCGCAACCGGCGGAGAAACTCGGCCCGTTCCGCCCGCGGCACGGCCACCCGCACCTGGACCGTGCGGGCTCGTGGAATCAGATCCGCTCCGACGAGAAACACCCACTCTCGGAGGGCCCGCAGCCGGCGTTCAAACCAACACCGCGGCAGGACGGTCTCGCGGAAGCCCGCCAGCAAGTTGTACAACACACAGCCGGTCCGAAAGGCCACATCGGTGGCGTCGAAGGACTGGAGACAGAAGCGATCCAGGTGGAGATCCTCCTTGAGTTCCTTGATCCGATTTTCGCTGTCGGCCCGGCCCGCATACATCCGTGTGACGAGTTCGGCCGGATAGGGCACCGAGGTGACAAAGACGCGGTAGGTGTATCCCGGACACTCTAATGAGCCGGCGCCCCCGGGCGTGGGGGCGCTCGCTCAGGGTTTGCCGGAGGCAGACGAATCGGCGGTGGTGGCCTCGCCACGTGGGGAACGTCGCCTGGATGTCGGCCACATCAATGCCGGGGCCCACGCCTCGCCACTCGGCTTCTGGGATCCGCTGCAACACCACTCGGCGCACCACGCCCGTCAGGCGGGCCACAATAATATACGGGAGGTCCTGTTGCTCCAACGCCTCTAGAAACGGCGTCTCATAAAACCCGGCATCTGCTCGGACCAGCGCTACGCGGTGCCCGGCCGGGAGCAGAGTGAGCGCTTGAGCCAGAAAGCCGCGCACGCCATTGGCGGCGCCGGCATGCCCGGCTCGCAGGGTCGCCCACAGCACCCGGCGCCGCTCACTGAGCCAGGCCAGCAGGGGATGCTGGGAGGGACGCCCCGGTTTCACCGGATTGTACCCCTTCCGACTGCCCTCTTGGGTGCCATACCGGCACAAGACGGTCGAATCCAAATCCAAGGTATGGCCCAAGGACACGGCAGGCATCCACCCCAGGGTGAAACGCATCAGCGCCTCGCTCACGTCGGTGACATGTCGATAGGTGAACGCCTTGAATAAACGCTGGACGGTATCCGGCGACGGAAAGCGGGTCACCCCCAGCAGGTGGGGCAGGAGAGGGTCGGGGCGATAGCGAGTCAGGTGCTCAAACCGCTCAATGCCCAGCGCGAGACCATAGAACCAGGCGAGCAGCACGTCCACCGCCGGAATCTGGTTAGGAGATCGCTTGGTGAAAGGATGCAGGATCGGGCTCAATGCCCCTCGCAGGCCGATGAGTTCAAAATAGAGTCGCAAGAGGATGGCCCCTGCCCAGACGGTGAGGGGATGATCCGTGAAGGCAAAGCGGATTTTCGGGTAAAGCGGTGAAAGAGGACGTCGATGTGCACGCATGCGAACCTCTTGAAGACGTGAATAAAATCGATCACCGATTGTACGTCATGCTAAAGTAACTGCGGAATCCGGGATCAAGACAAGTCATCATTGACAATATTGCAGTGGCGATGCTATGACCTATTTTTTAAGTTAGTAGAAAAACACGGTTTTTTCTTTCCACGGGAGGTATCACTATGGCCGTTGCCGAAGAGGCTGCCAAACGACAATTCGTCAATTTTAGTTATTATAAAGTCGACCCTCTGTGGAGACGCCTTCCCAAGGAAGAACGGGACTTGGGGAAACAAGAGTTCATCCGTGCTGCCGAGGAATATATCGGCAAGGTTATTGTCGTCCCCTATACTACAATGGGTGTCCGAGGGGATTGTGACTTTATGTTGTGGCGAATCAGCAATGAACTGGAAATGTTTCAAGAGATGAGTTCGAAGCTTTTGGCAACCGGATTAGGAAAATACCTTACCACGCCCTACTCCTACCTTTCCATGACGAAACGCTCGATTTATGTAGACCACCATGTCCACGAGGGACAGGATAGTCGCCGACTCAAAATCACACCGGGCAGGGCCAAATATATCTTTGTGTACCCGTTTGAAAAGACAAGGGAGTGGTATTTGCTCACGAAAGCCGCACGCCAAGGTATGATGGATGAACATATTGCCATCGGACACAAATATCCCTCTGTCAAATTAAATACGACCTATTCATTTGGGCTTGATGATCAGGAATTTGTCGTGGCATTCGAAACCGATTCACCCCAGGATTTCCTAGACTTAGTGATGGATCTTCGTGAAACCGAAGGTAGCCGTTACACCAAGCGTGACATCCCGATCTTCACCTGCATCATGAAGAGTCTCAAGGAGGTTGTCGAAACCCTTGGAGGGTAACGGCTCCAGGTTCCTTGTGCGTGTTTCATGATTTCTATCAAACATTTACGGGCTGGCTACAACTTCTGCTTCTGAATGGTCAGCCCGTGTTTTTTGCCTAAATCCCCCCTATTTCGCCTGATCTAGCTTCGTGATATAGAAGATCCATAATTCCATGGAAAGCTCCAAAGCGTGCACACAACCAGCATTCTCCATTGTGACATGACTCCCACCTGCAGCCTTCGCTCCATCCGAAAATCTTGTTTTTATGAAATTTAGTTCATCATCTCCATATCAACCAACCCATTTTGACAGCTCTCAAAGAGGTGTGTTATCAACAAATCCACGGTCGAATTGTCGTTCTGAGGAAATTGTATGGAAGGGGAAAAGGATATACTCTACGTGCGCCGGGACAAAGATGGCGCGGTAACCTTATACGTTGACGAAGATTGGGCGGTAGAACGAGGGGTTGATCCGTCTCAATTGGTCAAAATTGAAATCCCCAGAGAACTTTATGCAAATGGAACGGTACAACAACTGCGAGAATACGCAGCAACGCGTTTGGAATCTCTTGATGAAACAAACTCCTCGTCCTCCTAGTTTGGAAATATGTATGGGCCTAGCCCATTAGCTCAAGACATATTTATGACCACGACTATACGCGTCGAACATATTGAATCAGCCATCCAGTCGCTTCCTATCCAAAGCCGAACGATGCTTCAGCTTCTATTGCTGCAATATATGGATTTGAGTCAAGAAGCCATTGACTACATGGCTGGCGATCAACCCGATTCCCGATTTTTGTCAGGGAATCAACCGAAGGGGAAAACGCTATCCCTTGAAGCCGCACTAAATGTGGCATCACGGGCAAACCAGTACAAGGGATATTACCGCCAAAAACGGGAACGTCCAGGAATGCACATTGAAATCCTGACGCAATCCCTGACCATCATTGATAAGACCATTCGAATTGCAGAGCGGTTATTAACGTCAGACTTCGGAGCGGACGAGAGCACCCTGCAAGTTGCCAAAACCCAAGCCCCGTCTATTCTGCTTCGACAGGAGCAACGGAAATTACAACGGGCGTGGGACAACCAGGAATTAACGCCAAAGGATTACCAGGCGCAACGACTGTTCCTGGAGTATCAATCGTTATTGCGAAGAGGTAGGATCCTCAGACGTCGATTGAAAATCGCTCAACAGGATTTCGTCACAGCCGGCAATTCCCCATTAAAAGATCACGAAATTGCCCATATCTGGGGAATTCCGTTAGGGAGCCTCGTTGCCAGAAAAGTGAAGGCTCTGCAACAATTTCTGACTTGGTTACAGCAAAACATGGAAGAATCATCAGCTCCTAATGGCACATCTCAACCCATTGACCTCTGGAAGGAAACCCTTCACGTCTTGTCCCAACGACCCATTGAACGGTCAATGGTTGAATACGATGGCTTGGAAAAAACCGAGGAAGGCTTGCTGGATAAATTGCGGGCATTTGTCAGCGGAGCCATGTCCGAACCCGAAGAATCCAAATTCTGGACAAGTATTACCAAAATGAACGACACCGAATTCTCCGGCACATGGAAATCCCATGCCCGTTCGATTTTGGCTTTTCAACGATTACACGCTCTGCTGAATGATATGGACTTTTCTGATGAGGGACTGGAAGAGGAATTACGGGTCAAAATCTATCCCAAACTCCCTGACGACCAACTGGCCACCCCTGAATCCGAGGAAAAACCTGTTGAGCTGGGTGAAATGGGATTAGGTGTACTGAATGCCTTTGCTGGAGAACTGGACGATAAACGAAGAGGGTAGTCATTCCCTTACTTAGGCCATCCCTTTGCAGCGTTCCTCTATCTTGTTTCTCCCCCTAAAGTATTCATGACTTCGTTGGCCCATTCGGCACTTTGAAAATACCCTTCTCGTAACACTTGGGGTTCAAAACGACCGTTCTCTATTTTGTTCCATTCTCCTCGCTCGTAAAGCATCACACAGGTTAATATTTCCCCTAAAGGTCCCTGTCTTTCAATCAGAGCAAGGCGAATTTCAGTACATAGAGGGAGATTCGCGAGAAGTTGTTTCATTTCACAGTCAAAATAGGCATCCAACACAGAAAAAAGGCCCACGGTAAAGCCTTGGCTCGGGGACGCCCCCTGTAACCGGCTTAATTCTTGACACATCCGTCCTCGAATCAAAGCAACGCGCATCAGTTCACTTGGCTTTTCTCCGGTATTGGCCAGAACGAGTAACGATGCCCATTGCCGCATGCGTTCAGTCCCCACCATCCCCACCGCTTGAGCAATCGAATCAACCGCTCGAGGAAGCCCCACCGAAGCGGAATTCACATAACGAAGAAGCTTGAGGCTCAATGCCAGGTCGTTTTTGACTAACTCCTCTAAGTCCTTGATCTCGATATCAGGATCTTGCAATTTGGCCAACAGGAGCACAATAGCCATACGATTACTGGAAAGCTTGACCCCCTCCACAATTTGGGGTTTACAAAAAAAGTATCCTTGAAAATATTCAAATCCCAGCTTATGGCACAACTCAAACACATCTTGATCTTCAACCTTTTCCGCCAGTAATCGAACTGGATACTGTTTTAACACCTGAATTTGCTCAAGAAGTTCCTGGCTCGTTAATGCCAAAATATCCACTTTGACAAAGTCTGCAACCTCTAATAACGCACGATGAGAATCCCGTACGATAAAATCATCCAGCGCGATTTGATACCCATGTTGTCTGGCCTGAACAAGAGCTTGCATGACCAGAGGCGTCGGTTCGATGGACTCCAAAACCTCGAGAACGACATTTTTCGTTGGCAGCACTTCATAGTTGTGGCTCAAAAAGAAATTACCTGTCAGATTGATGAACGCCTGAGCAGTTCCGGCAATTTGGTCAATCCCCAGCTCTAAAAACGTATTCACCATGACCCTGGCTGTGGCTTCATCTCCATCCACCACTTGCGCCATGTTTGCTTGACCATCTCGATACAGGAGTTCATACCCAAAAACATCTCTTTGACGATCAAAAATGGGTTGTCGCCCAACAAAAACGGATTGATTTATGTTAGTAGCAGCAGCGGAAGTCATGAGAAAAGTATCGGATAAAGAAAGGCTTGCTTTAGGGTTTTGCCCACGTTCATCATGCCGGAAAAAAGAAATAAAGAAAGTGACTCTGAATTTCTTTCAGGAAGAAATGGCAAAAAACGGGTATGGAACCAGATCATTTTCGGAAAAAGAATTGTCCAAAGTTCTCCAGCTATGGTATAGATCTGCTCGTTCAGTTTGATTCACGGCGGTGTAGCTCAGGTGGTAGAGCAGCGGACTCATAAGCCGCGGGCCGGGGGTTCAAATCCCTCCACCGCCACCAATTCTTTTATCTTCAACGCCTTCCCGGTTCTCAGTTCCCACCCATCCCAAGTTGCGCAAACGACGGACTAGTCAGACAAAATGTGACCATTGGTTGAATAATTGATAAAATTCCAATCTTCGAAGTTGCGCCCTATCCGCTTGACTGGCCTCCGCCATTTGGACAAGGGTTAGCTCACTGGAACTTTTCGAGTCGCGTCCGATGAAGAATGTGAGGAAGAGACCGAATGCTTACCGTCAGACGGCTTCCCATTCAATGGAACTTCAATGAACACCGAAGTCCCCTTAGAAAGCTGACTGTGAACTATAAGACGAGCCCCGATCTTTTTTGCCCGATGGACCATATTCCCTAAACCATGCCCCTGAGCCTGGACAAGATCCACTTCAAAACCCTTTCCATTATCGGAGACCTCTAAGACCATGTCCGTGGCCGTCATCTTTGCGGACACCTGCCCTTTCTTCGCCTGGGAATATTGCACGCTATTGCGAATAGCCTCTCGCAAAATATGTAAAAACTCTACCCCCTGCTCGCGTGAAATATTATCCTTACAAGATGAATCAACATGAACGGTAATCGGAAATGAGGCTTCCCGGCTCAATTCTTCCACGAGTGTCTTGAGTGCCACATCGAACTTGCTTCCCAGCAGAACTCCGGCTTTGAGATCCTCCAAAAAGACCTGAAGCATATATGACATCTCCGCCACCTGTTCAATGATAAAATTAGCGGGCTTTCCAACCTCCATGGCAATTTGTATTTTTTGCAAGGCGCGGGCAATTCGTTCATGAAACTGATGGATAATCACATTCCGCTCTTCAATGACTGCCAACAGCTCCTTGTTGCGTTGCAGAAGGTGTAGCAAGGGAGCTAACCACACGATTCCGCCCAACAATAATCCGGCAACCAAAAGACCAAGAACCACACTCACGAAATTTAACGCAGGAGGACCCTGTTCTACGTATTGATTATACAGAACGTAGGTTTTCTGAATGGCCAGGAGGCCAACTGCCAAGCCCAATAGATTCCAGGCCAGGGGTTTTTCGGTCGACCGTACTCGGTGAACAAGCAAAAAGACCGTTAACCAATGCACGAGGCATGTGGCTATTAATATCCAAAATCCTATTGATTCAGCATCCATCTGGCTAGGACTTCCTTCCCTGGTGATGCCTTGGTGCTTTCCCGCTCACCATCAATGGGCAACCGGTCTATACCTTGCGAGGAGGGATAGAAAAATTTCAGCTATGGCAAACACTGCTGAACCCACCCAAAAGAACAATCACCTAAAGAGCTCCATGGCATCATTTCTCTTGTCGGAAATTTTTTCGACCACCTTAAGAAAAGAACGCTGCCAAATTTACCCTCGCTCTCCCCTTCCTCCTTAATCGTGTTCTTATGGGCTATCCTCCTCCTAAAAAAAACAGAGCAACGAGTATTTCCCTCACTTCCAACCACCCCCCTTTGAGGTATTTACGTCTATTTTCGCGTTAGACACACTCAGGACATTATTGGGGGGAATGTATATGCGCTTTGCTCTTTTTTTCTTTTTGGGCCTTCTTCTCTGGGCAGGAACAGTCTCGATCAATTATGGCAACCGGACTTCCAGCACCTCTTCCGCGGTTCTATCCTGTTCAGAATCAGGCGATGGAGAAACCCTCTTGGACTATTTATACACAGGAAGGATTACGGGAATCAGAGATAACGGCCAAATGCTTACTGTCGGCCTCACCCCGCAATGGTCAACCCTCTCCGCTGACATTCAACACGGCGCGTATGAAGCCATAGCCTGCTATGCCAGAGCGCAACAACGCGCATTTCAATTTATTCCGACACCATAGAGAACGTGACAGACAATCAGTCGGTAAGAGATCAGGCAGGTGGACCTTGCGCGTGATCGAGGGACTCTTGATAGTATGCTTTCAGAACATGAGCTCTTTCTTCATCCATAAGAACAAGCTGCCGTTGATCGAAGGTATTGGCCCAATATAGATAGGTCAATTGATTCGTCGTTCCCAATTCTAGGTGCATTTCCCTTCCCTCTGCATCCTGAAACGTCGATTCCTGTTGGATATACTTGGAGGGAAGTGCCTCAAAAATGTTTTGAGCAGAGGGATGATGATTTTCATAACAAGGAACGAAACGATCATCATCGGTGTAACCGACATGTTCCCAACAGTCTCGAACCAATTGCTCGAAATCAGACTCTTGAATCTGTTTGACAGTTTCAATTAATTGAAACAGCAGATCCTTGTCTTCCTCTCCCCCGACAACCAGGCCTTGAAAACCAGAGGAATTTTCATAAAAACCCCAGGCTAGGACTTGATTCCACAGTCCGAAACGAAAAATCCAGGATCCCATACTGGAGTGAATCCCCGAAACCTTCTCAAGCACTCGATCTACAGCCAACTCCCGGCCCATCCGCCCGGCGGGTAGCCCTTTACACCTATACAGGGTTTCACCAGGCTCTCGATAGGGTTCCTCATTCCATACAGAAAGATCCTCTTTGAGAAGTCGAGCAACCTCATACACGGGGCCATCGATGACCTCTTCATCTAAAGACCGATACCGGCAGGGAGCGGGGTCAGAAACTGGAAGTAGGCCTCTGGCCTCCAACGCTCGTTGAAAGAAAATACGCCGGCTAAGATTCCACGTTTTCTCAAAAAGGATCATTCGGCCCCTAGGTCGTAATGCCGATATCAATGTATCTAGACGACCCTGTAATCCCGTGCGAATTTCGAGTTGCTTCTGTCGTTGGAGGTCACCTTCACGTTGAAACGATCTCCAGCTTCGACTAGGAAGCCCCGGTTCCCGTTCTGCCTGAAACAACGCCTGCGTCGAAAAAATGAGATCATAGGTCCCTGAAATCGAATGTGGTGGCACTTCAGAAACCTCGAATCGAATATTCGTGAGCTGTCGTTTTTCTGCCTCAAGACACGCCATTGCAATAGATCGAGAAGATCGATCGATTCCCACAAATTCAATGCCAGGATGTTGTTGAGCAAAATATGAGGTCAGGATCCCCACGCCACACCCAAAGTCCAATACCCGATCGGCCGGTGGGATCCGACCACAGACGGACGATCCAATGGTCAAAAAATAATTGAAGCGTTGGGAATAGAGAACGGGGACAAGATCTGGACGCGCCAACACATCATAAAATTCAATGTCGCAATCTACGTGTTCACCGCCATGTCGATGTTCGATCAACCGCTGCAAGCCCCGCAATTCCTCTTCGGAAAGGGTAGAGCGTTGCCATTCGTAGTAAGAAGCCTCATCGCGAAATTCTCGCAATCCCCATGAATGCAAGTAGGGAATAAGATCCGCATTGCATCCGCGACTCTCTTCCCTGTCATTTCCCATAACGAACCTGTTCAAGATAACCGTACGTAAAATAGTTGGATAAAGGCAATGATGGCAGACAGAAGGCACACTGAGGAAACAGCCAATTCCGATGACATGAAGGGCCGAATTCGCTAGAAGCCTGTCGGACTTGGGGGATCGAGAGCGAAAAACCGGCTGATCGAGGCCAGACACAAACGATTTCGCCAGCCAAGACTGGGGCTATGGAACAAGAAAAACGTCGCAATAGGAACCGCATAGACACTGTGACAGCTGATTCATCCTCCGTCCGACTGGCTCCTAAAACTTGGCAGATAACATCATGGCATCCTGATAGGTCTGAGGCACCGGGTGTGGCTGTTGGAGTTGCCCGGCCCCAAATACCATGTACTTTTCAATCGTGAGCTTGGATAGGATAAGAGGGCCACGACCATGCACATGCGTACTATTACTTCCGATTTCCGGGCCAAGACCAAACTGCTCTCCCCCATGAAGACGGGTCGAGGCATTGATCATGACGGCGCTCGAATCGACTTCTCGTACAAATCGCATGGCCAACTGATAATCCCGAGTCACAATAGTATCGGTATGCCCGGGAGCAAATTTCGCGATGTGATCCATCGCTTCCTGGCTATCTTTCACCACTTTAATGTTCATGGTTAACGACTGATATTTCTTCTCCCAATCGGCTTCCACTGCCTCTTTAATGCCTAAATGTCCTGTCATTTCTAATACTCCTAACATGGAGACGGTCTTGGGACATCCATTTAACGTTACCCGGTATTCCTGAAGGAGTCTTCGAGTTAATCCTGGCAAGAGATGCCGGGAAACGCCCTGATGCACCAGAAGGGTGTCCATGGCATTAGCGGCGGTTGGTGATTGAACCTTGGCGTTAACCGCAATCGTTTGCGCTAATGGGATATCGACATCCTTATCGACATAGACATGACACAGGCCTCCGTCATAGCCAATCACCGGAACTCTGGCCTGTTCCAATATCCCTTTTCGCAAACCAGCACTCCCCCGTGTAATGACCGCTTGGACATATTGGGGATATCGCACCATGTCCAACGCCGCTTCGGGAGAACTCCGGTCTAAAAAAGTCAGCCCCCCTTCAGGTACACCATTGGCTGCCGCAGCCTGCTGGAGGCATCGAACTAACGAACTATTGGTATGCAACCATTCGGTTCCACCACGAAATACGCAGACATTATTGGTCTTCAAACACATCCCGAACGATTCGGCCGTCACCAGGGGACCCATGTCCGACACCACCGCCACGATACCGAGAGGAGCACGCACAGTGTGAACCTGCAACCCATCCGGGGTCATCCAGGCCCGGCTCACCTCTCCAATCGGATCAGGGAAGGCCAGTAAATCCAACAACCGTTGCGTCATGAGTTGGAGCGTTTCTTCTGAAATTCGAATTCGTTCTGACGCTTCCCGATGGGCTTGTTGACCAATTTCCTTTGAAATGCCAGCCAGATCCTTTTCATTGGCTTCTAAGATTTCTTGAGAGTGGTCCACTAACCCATCGGCCATGGCTTGTAAGGCCAGGGTTTTCGCCTGAGGAGACAAACACGCCATGGGGCGAGCAGCATCTTTCGCTCGCTTCAACAGAGCTTGCACATATAATTTCAGAGGAATTTCAACCATCTTTCGCACTCCTTGTCGCAAAAAAATATCTAAAAGCCACATTGACTATAGCCATGAAGTCTCATAGAGTCAAAAAAGATCATTGATTCAAAAAGAAAATTTTTAACTATCAGCCATCATCCAGAAAACGGAATCACGCGCGTCCTCGAAATGGCCAATGACGTGACAAAAAATAGGCTAGCTTGAATTGGATTTTTAACCTGTGCTAAGCTTCATTGGTTTAATGGAAATTTCATGAATGTCTCTCTACGTGGAACAACCTGCCTGATCAGACAAGTCAACTGTATTGTCTCCTGCCGGTCCCATTTGAGCCAAATTACTGTTTTGAATTTTGCTAAACAAACCACGGTTTTGTGTTAATCCTTATATCTCTGATTAAGAGGGTGGGAAGGTCCGTTATGGTCACGATTAAATCGTTATTAGAAGCTGGGGTTCACTTCGGGCATCAAACAAATCGATGGAATCCCAAGATGAAACGTTATATTTTGGTGAAAAAAACGGCATATATATCATTGACCTCCAAATTTCTCTCCAGTGCTTCCAAAAAGCCTATGAATTTACCCGAGACACTGTGGCAGCCGGGGAATCCGTCTTATTTGTGGGGACCAAGCGTCAGGCCATGGATATTGTGGAAGAAGAAGCTAATCGTTGCGGGATGTTTTTTGTCAACCAACGATGGCTGGGTGGCATGTTGACGAACTTCCAGACACTTCGACGCAGCATCAACCAACTGAAAAAGCTTGAAGCCGCGGAAACCGATGGCACATACGAACGACTCAAAAAGAAAGAAATCGTTCGTATGAAAAAAGAACAAGCCAAACTGGAAAAGTACTTGAGTGGCATTAAAGGCATGAACGATATTCCAGGGTGCGTGTACATTTTAGACACAAGGATTCAGCACATTACGGTCAAAGAAGCCAATCGCTTGGGCATCCCGGTTATCGCCCTAGTTGATACCAACTGCGACCCCGAAGGAGTGGACTATCCTATTCCTGGAAACGATGATGCCATTCGATCACTCAAACTGTTTACCGGACAAATTGCCGACGCCTGCATAGAAGGCATGGAACTTCGCCGGAAACGTCAGGAGTCAGCAGCCAATGGAGATGGGTTTCTTCCCGATAATACAGGACCAGGCCATTCATCCGTTGAAGCAAACGAAAATGCTCAACCGGTTTAAGAGTTCTGCGTCCATCGTCTGACCATCCATTCACATTACTCTGTAGGAGAGCAACCGTATGTCTAGTTTGAGTGCCTTGGTGAAGGAGTTGCGAGGCAAAACCGGGGCAGGAATCCTCGATTGTCAAAAAGCCCTTCAAGACACAGGAAATGATGTCGAAAAAGCCATTGATCTGTTGCGTCAAAAAGGGTTGGCTGCCGCCCAAAAGAAGGCTGGCAGGGAAACCAAAGAAGGGATCATTTCATCGTATATCCATTCAGGAGCAAAAATCGGCGTCCTGCTAGAAGTCAATTGCGAAACAGACTTCGTCGCTCGCAACGAAGAATTTCAAGCCTTTGTCAAGGAAGTCGCCTTGCAAATCGCCGCCTCGCACCCCTTGTTTATTAAACGCGAGGACATCCCTCAGGACTTAATAGAACGGGAAAAAAATATTTACCTCGCTCAAATGAAGGAATCGGGAAAACCCGAAGCGGCGTGGGAAAAAATCATCAAGGGGAAATTAGAAAAATACTATCAAGAGCAATGCCTTCTCGAACAAGCCTTTATCAAAAATCCCGGCATCAGCATCCAAGATCTCCTTTCGCAGAAGATTGCGAAACTTGGCGAAAACCTCACGATCAGCCGTTTTACGCGATACCAACTCGGCCAGGACTAATGCCTCTCAAATATCGTCGTGTCCTCTTAAAGATCAGCGGAGAAATGCTAGCCGGGGAACAAACCTATGGCATTCAACCTTCTATTCTACATAATCTCGCAGATGAAATTGCCGACGTCCTGACCACGAACGTGGAAATCGCCATTGTCATTGGAGGTGGTAATATTTTCAGAGGGCTCGCCGCAAGTGCATCTGGCATGGAACGGGCATCCGCCGATTATATGGGCATGCTGGCCACCATGCTGAATGCCCTCGCACTGCAGAACGCCCTGGAGAGCAAAGACGTCCCCACTCGCGTGTTATCCGCTATTGAGATGCGCCAGTTGGCCGAGAGTTACATTCGTCGTCGGGCTATCCGACATCTGGAAAAAAAACGGGTGGTGATTTTTGCCGCCGGGACGGGAAATCCGTACTTTACCACCGACACCGCCGCCGCTCTGCGAGCCATGGAAATCGGAGCGGATGTGATCATGAAAGGCACCAAGGTCGATGGCATTTACGACGCAGATCCCATGACCACGCCAACCGCCAAACGCTTCACCGAATTACCATTTTTGTCGGTTCTCAATAAAAGCCTGAAAGTGATGGATGCCACGGCTATTACGCTGTGCATGGATAACGATCTGCCCATCATTGTGTTCGATCTCACCTCACCGGGAAACATCAGGAAAATCATCGAGGGAGATCCTATCGGCACGATTGTCTCCAAAAATGCCATTGTCAACTAACGTGGGGAATAATCATGAACGATCCGACCATTCAAAAAGTCACTCAGCGAATGGAGGGGGCCATCGAGCACTTAAAAAGAGAATTCATGGCTATTCGAACCGGCCGTGCCTCCTTGGGGTTGCTCGACCATATCACCGTTGATTACTACGGGACGCCAACCCCACTCAAGCAAGTAGCAAATTTGGGTATTCCTGAAAGTCGACTGATCACCATTCAACCTTACGATACGTCCCAGATTAGAGAAATTGAACGAGCCATCATTAGTTCGGAACTGGGTCTGACTCCGTCAAATGATGGAAAACTGATCCGCCTCCCTATCCCACCGCTGAGCGAGGAACGCCGGAAAGATTTAGTCAAACTCAGCAAAAAATATGGGGAAGAAACCAAAGTGCAAATTCGGGGATTCCGCCGTGACGGAAATGATGAGCTCAAACGACTTCAAAAAGAAGGCTCGCTAACAGAAGATGCTCTTCGCCGATTGGAAGCGGAAAATCAAAAAATGACGGACAAATTCATACAGACCGTCGATGAATTGATCAAGAAAAAGGAGGAAGAAATACTCGCCATCTGAGGAATTCTTTGTGACACCTATCCGGTCTTTTCCATCTTCCGACCTTCGACTGTTCCCGTCTCCCATTACCGTTTACATCAACCTTCATGCGTTAACCAGTAATTTCCATCAGATCCGTCAATGGATTGCTCCGTCCACGAAAATCCTGGCCATTATCAAAGCGGACGCATATGGCCACGGAGCGGTTCCGGTGGCTCAGACCTTGGAGCCCTTGGGGATTTATGGATTCGGAGTGGCATCCGTCCTTGAAGGCATCGCCCTTCGGGAACACCACATTCACTCCCCCATCGTGGTGATGGGCCCTCTTTTGCCCGAGCACCTGAGAGACATCATTCACCATCAATTAACTCCCGTCATATCTCGGCTTGAAATTTTCCAGCAACTCATTGACCAACTTCCTCCATGCACTACCCCGTTTCCCATTCATCTCAAAGTCGACACAGGATTACACCGGCTAGGATTCGAAATCGATAAGGCCCTTTCTTTACTGGCCGGGCTATCTACCCCGGCCTCCCCGGTTGAAATACAGGGCTTCTTGACCCATTTTGCCGATGCCGACAACCATGACCCCACATTGACCAAACAGCAAATCCAGCAATTTCTGGAATTTATCGACCAGGCGAAGAGATTGGGAGTACACGCCCCAATTCTTCATATGGCCAATAGCGCAGGAATTCTCTTTCATCCGACCTCACACTTGGGAATGGTCCGACCCGGGCTGATGTTGTATGGCTACGCACCACGGGAGAAAAGTTCCTCCCCGTCCGTCCATCTCCAACCCGTCATGCAGGCCACCACCTATGTGGCCCATCTCCGCTCACTTCAGCCTGGTGAAATCGTGGGGTATAACGCACTCTTTCGCACACGGAGGCCTTCA
>WHTE01000037.1 GCA_009377845.1 Nitrospirales bacterium
TTCAGCAATTCCAGTACACGTGGGAACAGATAGGTATGCGCACCGGAATGGAGGCTGAGGCCGATTGCGTGAACGTCTTCTTGAATGGCGGTGTTGACGACCTGCTCGGGGGTTTGATGTAACCCCGTATAAATGACCTCCACGCCGGAGTCTCGTAGTGCTCGTGCCACCAGTTTCACGCCGCGATCGTGGCCATCCAATCCGACCTTTCCAATCAGGACTCGAATGGGCATGGTTGCTGTCGTCATGCTGGCCTCGCTTCAACCGCAGGTTTCAAAAAATATTTGCCTTCCAGGTCCTTGTGGACGTAGCCCATCTCAATCCGGGGATCGTGTTCGAAAATCAGAAGCCATCCCTCTTCGTAGGCACGATCCAGAATCCATCGCTTGGTTTCCAGTGTCTGCAGCGGAAAGAGGTCATATCCCATGATATAGGGGAGGGGCAGATGAGACACCGTTGGAATACAGTCCCCTAAAAAGAAAGCGGTGTGTCCTTCGGATTCAATCTTGACGCTTTGGTGGTGTTCTGTATGTCCGGGGGTGACGACCACGGAGATGCCCGGAAACCACTCGGTATCCCCATCCAAAAATTCCCACTGGTGACTTTCCCAAATAGGGGTAAAATTCTCCTGGCGGTAACTGGCTTTGGTCCGTTCATTCGCCTGGATCGCATCCTCATATTCTCCACGTTGAACAAGGTATTGTGCCTTCCGGAAAGTCGGGATGGTCTGGCCTCCTTCATCTCGAAGCGTGTTGCCTCCGGCATGATCAAAGTGCAGGTGGGTATTGATTACCAGATGGATGTCGTTTGGTGAAAGGCCCAGGTTCCTTAATGAATCATGAAGAGAAGGCGTCTGCTCCACGGCAAACATCCGATCAAATTTCTTGTCATTTTTTGAGCCAAGTCCCGTATCCACAAGAATATTCTTTCCGTGGGCCTGGATCAGCAGGCAGGTCAGACTCAACGGTATGCGATGATATTCGTCGGCCGGACAACATTTCTCCCAGAGCACCCGCGGAACCACACCGAACATCGCCCCGCCGTCAAGTCGGAACCGGCCGTCTGTTAATGGGAAAATGTTCAATTGTCCAAGCTTCACGGCGTTTCTTCCTTCTGATCTAACGGAATGTGTTTCCCTGTACGTGAAGACCTCCTGCGCATATTCACGCGTTTATTTCTGCCTCTTCTTGCGAATGCGGGCAATGAAGGAAAAAGCACATGGTCGTCACGCTGGTTCTGCGAAATTTCATAAGACAACCGGCTCCCGATACGTCCCGAAGACCCCCTTTAAGGCTAAACAAATTTCCCCTAATGTGGCCTGGGCTTTGACGGCGTGTATCAGGTGTGGCAAAAGAGTTTGTCCTGACTGTGCGAACCACTGAATTTCATGAAGGGCTTCAGCCACTTTGTTGGGATCCCGATGGGTGCGAAACAAGAGTAATCGCTCCCTCTGATATTCTTCGACCTCCTGCCCGATTCGTAGGGTAGGGATCGTAGACTGATCCGGTTCAATGTACTTGTTGACACCAACGATGATGCGTTCATCTCGGTCTATTTCATCTTGGTACCGCTGGGAAGCTTCAAGAATTTCCCGTTGTGGAAATCCTCCCTCGATGGCGCTCAACATCCCTCCCATGGCGTCCAGTTTTCTGAAATATTCACGGGCACCTTCTTCCATCCGGTTGGTGAGTTGTTCAATAAAGTAGGAACCTGCAAGAGGATCGACGGTGTTGGGGACCTCGCTTTCATGAGCAATGATCTGTTGTGTACGCAAGGCCAAGGTCACGGCTTCCTGCGTGGGGAGAGACAGTGTCTCGTCCATGGAATTCGTATGTAACGATTGTGTGCCCCCGAGCACGGCGGCGAGCGCCTGAAGGGTCGTGCGTACCACATTGTTCATGGGTTGCTGAGCCATGAGTGAACAACCCGCAGTCTGGGCATGGCAGCGGAGTTGGAGCGATCGGGGATTATCGGGGTGGTATCGGGTTTTCATTTCCTGTGCCCATATGCGGCGAGCGGCACGAAACTTGGCGATTTCCTCGAAAAAGTCATTGTGCGAATTGAAGAAGAAGGACAGTTGAGGTGCAAAGGTATCGACGTGTAATCCTGACTGGATTGCGGCATCAACATAGGTCAACCCGTCATACAGAGTAAAGGCGAGTTCCTGCACCGCTGTGGAACCCGCCTCGCGGATGTGATACCCGCTGATGCTGATGGGATGCCATTTGGGCACGTGTTCACTGCAGTAGGCGATGGTGTCGGTGATCAACCTCATGTGCGGACCGGGCGGAAACAACCATTCTTTTTGCGCGATATACTCTTTAAGGATGTCATTCTGGAGAGTACCATTGAGCTGATTCAACGGGATGCCTTGCCGTTCCGCCAGGGCGAGATACATGGCGAAAATCACGGCAGCCGGGCCATTGATGGTCATAGAGACCGATACCCGATCCAGAGGGATTCCCTCGAAAAGGGTTTCCATGTCTTCAAGTGACGAGACCGCGACTCCACAATACCCCACCTCGCCACGAGCCTCCGGATCATCTGAATCCAGGCCCATGAGGGTCGGCATATCAAACGCCACGCTGAGACCGGTTTGTCCCTGATCCAGGAGGTATTTGAAACGGGTGTTGGTGTCGCGAGCGGTCCCAAATCCGGCGAATTGGCGCATCGTCCACAGTCGACTGCGGTACATTGACGGATAGATGCCGCGTGTGTAGGGAAAGTCACCGGGATTCCCAAGATCTCGCTCAGGTTCCCAATCTTCGAGGTCATCCTGGGTGTACAGACCGGCAATGGGAAGTCCGGACAATGACAAGAACTGATGCTTTCGTTCTTGTTGACCCTGGCGGATGCCCGGGCCTTCTTCAGCGGGACCCTCCTGCTGAACAACGGGTGAACCTGGAGAAATCTTCATGTCACCGTATCCTTACTCATTGATGAGTGTGGGTAGATGTAGAACCCTCGTGCTGACTTCCGCCCCAACCAACCGGCCTCAACGTATTTTCGAAGAAGCGGGCAAGGGCGAAACTTTGGATCGCCGAACTCCTGGTACAAAATTTCGCAAATGTGTAAGACGGTATCCAGACCAATCCGGTCCGCTAAAGCCAGTGGTCCTATAGGATGGTTGGTGCCATGGGTCATGGCCTTGTCGATCATGTCGGCGGTCGCGATGCCTTCGGCTAACGCAAAGATGGCTTCATTAACCATCGGCATAAGGAGGCGATTGACAATAAAACCTGGAGAATCCTTGGATTCCACAGGAATCTTTCCCATGCGATCGGCAAGTCTGGAAAGGAGGGCGATGGTTTCATCACTGGTACGCAAGCCTCGAATAAGTTCCACTAATTTCATGACCGGGACCGGATTCATGAAATGCATACCGGCAACCAGGGCATCCCGTCCCGACATGGCCCCTAACTTTGTGATGGAAATCGAGGAGGTATTGCTGGCGAATACCACTTCCGGCTTGCAGATCGCTCCAAGTTGCCGGAAAAGATCACATTTAATCTCTAATATTTCCGGGGCGGCTTCCAGAATCAGGTGCCGATCAGCCATCTCGCCGAGGGTTTGAGTCGTACGAATCAGTCTCAACGCGGACTCCCCCTCAGAAGTCGAGATAAGGCCTTCCTGAATTTGTTTGGCGAATCCCTTGTGAATGCGTTCAATGGCTGCATCAAGCGACCCGGCATGAATGTCGTGAAGAAGCACCTCGCAGCCGGCCCGGGCAGCCACCAACGCAATGCCTGCACCCATCTGGCCTGCTCCGATTACCCCAATGGTTTGTATGGTGTCCTGTGCCATATGCGCTTCCCCTGAACCAGGAACATTCCTTGTCCCCTGAGCCAATTGCCCTCAAGGCAATGCAGGAGGGTGATCGAGGCGGCATGACTAAGAGGTGGCTATGTCATTCGCTCGATTACCACCGCCAGGGCTTCGCCTCCGCCAATACACAGACTGGCAAGGCCCAACCGGCCTCCCCTGGCTTCCAGGGCATACATCAGAGTGGTCATGATCCGTGCGCCGGTGGCTCCAATGGGATGTCCAAGAGCCACGGCACCTCCGTTCACATTCACTTTTGCCGGGTCCAGGTTGAGTTCACGATTAATCGCCAGCGCTACCGAGCTAAAGGCTTCGTTAATTTCAAACAGATCGATCTGATCGATGGACAGATTTGTCTGCCGCAAAACCTTTTGAATGGCATGAACGGGGGCAATGGTGAACCACTCCGGTGCTAACGCTGCGCCGGCATACCCGACGATTCGTGCGAGTGGCTTGATGCGATGACGGGTGGCCTCCCCCTCTTCCATCAGGACCAGGGCTGCTGCACCGTCATTGCAGGATGGGGAATTCCCGACCGTCAACACACCATCCTCTTTAAACACGGGCTTCAAACCGGTCAGTTTTTCAAGATCCACACGATTCGGTTCCTCATCGTCGGTGACGAGAAGTGAATCGCCTTTTTTTTGAGGAACGTTGACGGGAACGATTTCCTGTTTAAAGGCGCCTGTCGCGATCGCCATGCGGGCCCGGCGATAGCTTTCAATGGTAAAGTCATCAAGGGCTTGCCGGCTGAGTTGGTACTTGGAAGCACAGAGTTCTCCACCCTGACCCATATGGAAATTGTTATACACGTCCCAGAGGCCATCCATGATCAGACTATCGATCAGCTCTCCGTGGCCAAGCCGATAGCCTTGCCTGGCCCGGGTGAGGAGATAGGGGGCGCCGGTCATGCTTTCCATGCCTCCGGCCACCAGAATACGGGCTTCTCCCAATTTGATGGCCTGAGTCGCCATAATGACCGCCATGAGGCTGGACCCGCAAACCTTGTTGATGGTGGTCGCGCCCACGGAGTTGGGAAGGCCTGCTCCAATCGCAGCCTGGCGGGCGGGTGCCTGGCCTAGACCGGCAGCCAGAACACAACCCATATAGACCTCGTCCACCAATGCCCCTGACAGGTGAACGCGATGTAAGCTTTCCGCAATCGCCAGGCTTCCGAGTTTTGTGGCGGGAACCGGGCTGAAGACCCCCTGAAAGCTTCCCAGGGGAGTGCGGACTGCGCTCACAATGACCGCGTGTCTGGTCTCACTCATCGGGTGACCTCCCATGCCGGTTGTTCCAGGACAGATTTCACCATGAGCATAAATTGATCGGCCGTGGCTCCATCAATCGCCCGATGATCAAAAGAAAGACTCAAGTAGGCCATGGGACGAATGTCAACGGTCTCGTTCACGACCACTGCTCGTCGCTGAACAGCCCCGACTCCAAGAATCGCGATTTGCGGCTGGTTGATGATAGGGGTGCTGAAGAGGCTGCCCGTACCTCCATGGTTGGTGATGGTGAATGTCCCACCCTGGACTTCCTCCGGCCGGAGTTGTTTGCTGCGGGCCCGTTGAGACAGGTCGGCGACTTCTCTCCCCAATTGCAGAAGGTCTTTTTGATCGGCATGTTTCAGGACCGGGACCAATAATCCTTCATCTATGGCGACAGCCACACCGATATGCATGGCATGCTTGAGGACAAGACCTTTGGCAGACCAGGAAGAATTGAGAATAGGAAATGCCGCGATTCCTCGCGTGACAGCTTTGATCACAAAGGGCAGATAGGTAAGGTGCAAATCCTGTCTGGCTTTTTCAACTGTCGTGAAGTCGACTTCAAAAAAGGTCACCACATGGGCTGCGGTCTGCCGACTCTTGACCATTCGTTCGGCAATCGTTCGCCGCATAGGACTCAAAGGAATGAGGTCTTCTCCAAGAGAAGAGGCTGTCGATGCTGCTTGCACCGATGGCGAATCGCCGGCCTCTTCCCGGAGCAGGGCTTGCTTGTCGAGAAACTCCAGAATGTCCTTTTTGGTAATCCGTCCATTCATACCGGTTCCGGTGATGCGGCCGAGGTCCACCTGATATTTCGTGACAAGCTCCCGAACGGCGGGTGAAAGGAGGTCAGGAGCCCCTGAGACCGTTGAGTAGCCGGGACCGAACGATGCTGAAGGTTGGACTGGGGTTGTCACCGGATCACCATTTCCCGATTCCGAATGATAATCGAGTCGCGCGAGAAGGGTGCCCACCGGGACCGTTTCCCCTTCCTGAATAAGAATCTCTGTTAAGGAACCCGTCGCAGGGGAAGGTATATCCAACGCAACTTTATCGGTTTCCACCTCTAAGAGCGATTGATCTTTTTGCACATGTCCCCCCAGCGGGATAAGCCATTTCACGATGGTGCCTTCGGCAATACTTTCACCTAACTGCGGCATGACAATGTCGGTGGCCATGAATTGCTCCTACGTTTAATCAATACGCCGCCAATTGCCGGGCGGCGGTGATCACGTCATTCATCTTAGGAAGAAAGAAGTCCTCCAGTGGAGGACTATACGGCACAGGAATGTCGGGAGCAGCGATCCGCATAACCGGCGCATCGAGGGCATTGAAGCATTCTTCAGCCAGAATCGCCGCAATTTCACCACCGATTCCTCCGGTTTTTGTGTCTTCGTGGAGAATAATCACTTTGCCCGTTTTTCGAACCGAGTCCTTGATCGTGTCTGTATCAAGGGGACTCAGGGTTCGAAGATCCACGACCTCCATGTCAATCCCTTCCTGATCCAAAGCTTCTGCAGCATCCAACGCCACATGGACCATCGCTCCGTAGGTGATGACGGAAATGTCGCCTCCCTCCCGTTTGATCTCGGCTTCACCAATTGGAACGACAAAGTCTTCAGTGGGAAGCACTTCCTTAATGCGGCGATACAAAAACTTATGCTCAAAATAAAGGACGGGGTTATGATCCCGGATGGCCGCTTTCAACAGCCCTTTAGCGTCATACGCGGTGGACGGCGCCACCAGTTTCAGTCCGGGGGTATGAAAGAACCAGGCTTCGGGGCATACGGAATGAAAGGGGCCTCCATGTGTACCTCCTCCGTAAGGAGCGCGAATAACCAGGGGGACCTCCGCGCCCCAACGGTAATGATTTTTGGCGGCCATCTCGGTAATTTGATCGAACGCACAGGAAATGAAATCCGCAAACTGCATTTCCACAACCGGTCTCATGCCCATCATCGCGGCTCCAATTGCTGCTCCGACAATCCCGGATTCCGACAGGGGGGTATCCAGAACTCTCCATTCACCATACTTGTCTTGAAACCCCTCCGTGACACGGAATGCTCCGCCGTAGGGGCCGATATCCTGCCCCATGAGGAAGACCCGTTCATCCTGGCTCATTTCCTCATCAAGGGCTTGCGAAATGGCTTCCAGATAGGTCACTTCATGTGCGATGGCGGATGTGGTCATATCAGTACCTCCACGGGATTGGCCGCAAAGACGCCTTCCAAAGCCTCCGGACCTTCCGGGAGCGGGCTTTGTTCGGCGAACTCCACGGCGGATTCAATTTCCTTTTCAACCCTCATGTGGATTTCATGAAAGTCGGGTTCATCGGCATACCCCAATTTCTTCAGCTGACGTTCCGCGTTGAGGATGGGGTCTTTTTTCTTCCACTCTTCCAGGAGCTCTCGAGGCACATATTTCGCGGAGTCATGTTCCGAATGCCCATGCATGCGCATGGTTTTACATTCGATAAAGGTCGGCCCCTCTCCCTCCCTGGCACGTTGAAAGGCCCGTTGAGCCGTCAGATAAACGGAAACGACATCGTTGCCGTCCACAATTTCGCCTGGTATGGCATAGGCTTTTGCGCGTTCGACGACATCTTTGATGGCCATCTGGTGGTGAAGAGGCGTGGAGTAGGCGTATTGGTTGTTATTGCAGAAGAAGACAACCGGGAGCCGGCGAACAGAGGCGAAGTTCAAGGCTTCATGAAAATCGCCGCGACTGGTGCCTCCCTCTCCTGTATTCGTCGCCACGATGCGGGATTCACCGCGGATCTTGAACGCCAAAGCGGCTCCAGTTGCAACGGGGAGATTGTCAGCCAAGTGACTGACAAAGGCGAAAATTCCGCGTTTCAGATCGCCCATATGAACGTTGCCGTCCTTCCCTTTTGTGGGTCCGGTACGTTTTCCGAGATATTGCGCCAGCACCTCTCCCGGCGTAATGCCTCTGACTAAGAATGCGCCCATATCCCGATGGAAGGGCGCGATAATGTCATCGGCTTGCAGGGCGGAGGCATAGCCCACCGAAATCGCCTCCATCCCGTGGCTGGTATAGGCCCCACCCACGATGCGACCTTGCCGGTAAAGAGTGGTGACTCGTTCCTCTAAGGCCCTGGTGAGTCTGAGGTAATAATAGAGGTGGAGAAATTCAGATTGTGAAATCTCCATGGCATTCTCCTTCTGTCTGAACATGAATAATCATCCTTTTGCTAGATGAGTATGGTATCGGTGATGAGTCATACAACCTTCCTCATACGATGAAAGTCTATTCATGGCGTCCGATGGTTTTGTGTTGAGCCGTGCTTGAAAGAGGTGAATTGGACATCATGATACTGTGCTAATGTCTGGCTCAACCGGGACTTCAACTCCAAACGTTTGGGTTTTCCCGTTGTCGTGTAAGGTACCTCCTGGCCAAAGACGATGACCTTGGGGCATTTTGCAAAGGGCAATGCTTTGCGACACCATTTGACAATCTCATCTTCCGAAGGTTTCGGCATATGCTCTTTGACGACAAGGTATCCGGCAATTTCTTCTCCATAGAAACGGTTTTCAAATGAAACCGCCATGCCGAATTTGACGGAAGGGTGACCTCTGAGCACTTCATCAATTTCCAAAGGGGAAATATTCACGCCTCCACGTATGATTAATTCTTTCAATCGTCCGGATATGAAAAAAAATGAGCGATCAGCCTTATCCCGCACGAAGAACCCCTCATCTCCGGACCGGAACCATCCCCATTGGAAACTCTCGTCATTGGCATCCGGTCGTTTCAAGTAACCCGAGCACACCGTTTGCCCGCTGATACAAATTTCCCCCCTCTCTCCCTCCGCAACCGGTTTTCCCTCATGGTTAAGAATGGCCATATCGTTGTAAGGGATCGGGAGGCCAATGGATGGATAGTCATAGTCCGTGAGCCAGTGCCTGTGCTCATGTTCGGAAAGATTGACGGGCAAAAAGCTTGAATAACATGTGGTTTCCGATAGCCCGTAGCCATGGCGAATAGGAACATGAAATTGATGCTCAAATCGTGACACCGTGTCTTTTAACAGGGGACCCGCACCACAAATCAAACCACAAAAATAGTCAAGCCGGTATTTGCGGATATCCGGTGTTCCTTCCAAAAGGAACTCCAGTATGGTGGGGACCACGCTCACGCAGGTGACGCCTTCGTCCTGGATTCGACTCCAAAACACTGACTGATGAAAACGCCGGTTCAGAACTGCTCTGCCCTGCCCATACAATGGCGTGATGAGCGTGACGACGATACCGTTCACATGATGGATTGGTAGCACACACATGAGGCAATGACCTTTTTGAAATCCGTGCCATCTTGCAATGCCGTGGGCATCGACGAGAAGATTTTCAATCGTTAACACGACTCCCTTGGGCAGTCCTGTCGTACCGGAGGTATACACAATCAATGCTTCATCATAGAAGGTGGCTTGATCGAGGGATCCCTGGCCGTCCGCCTTAGCAGGGCGGGGGTAGCCCATGATTTCCATTAAAGAAGAAGACCCATCACCGAGAGAGACGAGATGCCGAAGGTGTGGAAGGCGACTCCGGATATCCTGGAGTGCTTCGTATTCCGGCTCCCAGCAGAATGCCAGACAGGCCTCCGAATGTTCCAAAATGTAAAAACGCCGATTTTCGGATTCATTGATATCAATCGGCACCACTACGGCTCCAAGGACCCATGCGGCAAAATAGATCAGCACGGTATAGTCATGATTAAACAGCAGAATGGCAATGCGATCCCCCCGTTGGATCCCCAACTGCTCGCGCAGGAAGGTAACCGTTCGGATCACGACCATTCCGAACTCCTCATAGGTATAGCTTCGAACCATTCCGGTATCGTCGTAATAAGTTAAATACGTGTCCTTCATGAGTTCCGGATCTGTCACCCGTTGGTGGAAAAATTGCGCAAAAGAAGAAAAAGGAAGTTCGAGGGGTGGTCTTCCGTTCCGGTGTGCCTGCTTAATATTCAAATTCATGGAAACCGTGTCTATCATCATTATTAACCCTCTGGTTCGGAATTCCAGGGTGAGCACGGAGTCTCGTAATCAAAGACCGTCAAAACATGAGGCCAGGGTTTCTTCTTCACCGGATGTCTCCAAGAGCGACATGTCTGGCCCGGGAATGAGCATCGTGGCGGGTAGGCATGTTGATCGACCGTTGACGCTCAAGACCCATCCAAAATCCTTCTAGAAAGTCCAGGACCTGTCTGACGCCCCCGTGGAAATCCTGCCGTTCACGGATGGAGAGGTTTCCCTGAACGGAGGAATGCCCTTCCATCGCGGCAACAGCATGCACCATGGCTTCCTCATGAGTGGATTCCAATTCACGATGAAAGGTGAAATACCTCAAATCAAGGCCTGGGTATCGTTCACGGCGTAAGGACTGTAAGCCGGGAATGAGGTGATCCCACATGGTAATGGCCATGTTTTCCAGGCCAAAGGAAGCTCCTAAAGCCTGTTCATGGTTTCCGCTGCTGTACAATTCTTCCATTCCCTCGATATAGGCCCGGGTGGAAGGCATCATCGGTCTTGTCAGGGCTTGATGAATATCGATGTTGATGGAACGCAGGAAATGGCGATAGAGCAACTCATGTCTGTTCTCAGGATTCCCCTCGCCTAATTCTGAATACAACACCCGGGTCAATTCATCGGCGACGGATTCGTCCTCTGTGTTGACCAGTTGGGCCACAAGAATGTTAGGAAAGAAACGGGCAAAGTTATAAAACTCCACAGCAAAGTCGTAGAGTTCTTCGTCAGATGCCAAGCCTTGCCGGAACCAGTTCAAGTAGGAGTTGTTGATCGCACCATGCTGCAGAACGTATTCCCGCATGTCCTGATAAAAGCCTGACATGATGGCCTCCTTGATTGAAGTGTATGGTTCCCGCGCTGGTCCTTCTGTATAAGAATCGTCAATCGAAAAATTTTAATGATAAAATATTATTATCATAATAAAACTTTTCCTTGTCTGGTTCAATGGCGAAAGAGGTAAAACCTTTAAAATCGCCATAAAAATTTATACTTTAAAATAATTGCAAATATTTATTTTTTAATGGTAGATTACACTAAAATAAAAAAGTTGAGGCAAAAAACCGGGGAAGGGTTGTGCGGATCAAAGCGGGCGGAAAGTTCGGGAAGGGGCATTGCCGAGCTCCTCGTATGGAAGGAGGGTCCAATGGGTGACACGGTTGGAATCGATCACATTACGCTTTGTGTGAATGATCTTCATGCTGCCGAACATCTGTTTAATAACATCCTCGGGTTCCAGACCATCTGGTCTGCCAATGATGTAGGAACCGCCAGATCAAGCATGGATACCATTGTGGTTCAACGGAACAATATCCGAATCGCTCTCATGCAAGGCCGGGATAAAACCGGCAAATCTCAGATAACGGAGTTTATCGAACGTTTCGGGCCAGGAATACAACATGTCGCCCTGGAAGTAGACGACATCGAAACCGTTTGCCGGGAATGGGAGGCTCATGGTGTCAAATTCAGCGGACCCGTGAAGGAAGGACGCGATGGATTCGGTCCCCTCCGTCAGCGTTTTACCTATCCCCTGTTTCCAGGCAGCGGGATTTTTCTTGAACTCACTCAACGTCGACAGGGGCAGGAAGAGTCCAAGACGTTTGTAAAATCCACAGTCGAGGCTTTGTATCAAGATATTGAACGTGATCAAACGCAGGGAGTGGAACAGACCATCATTGATTTTGAACATATTCCCTAAAGAGCAATTGGCGGTGGCAGTTTCATGATTGCGGAAAGGACCCTATGTATTTAACAAGGAAGGGCCATTCACCCCGGCAAGCGCACGTCAATATCCCATCGGGATTGTATGAAGAAGAGCATGGGCGGAAGGGATTTGCCGGCCCGGCTTCCCATCTGTATCGAACGCATCCTCCCACCAACTGGCTTCGAATCGATGGGCCGTGTCGCCCTCGGGCTTTCCACTGCCTGGACCTGATCCCTCCCGATTACCACTCCAAAGAAGAACGGCCTGTTGAAATATTACGAAGTCCCGATGTCCGGATGTTTGTTTCCCGCCGGCAGGAAACGATGCCGTATTATTTTCGCAATGCGGACGGCGATGAATTACATTTTGTGCATCAAGGGCGCGGCCTGCTGGAAACCGATTACGGCGTCCTGTCGTATGAACCCGGAGACTACCTGGTTATCCCCAAAGGCACGACCTACCGGACGGTTGTGGAAGAAGGACCCGGAGTCGTGTTGATTATCGAAACTCCTGAATCGTTCACGCTGCCCGAACGGGGCTTGTTAGGACATCATGCGCTTTTTGACCCTGAAGTCCTTGCGGTGCCGGAACTGGCGGCGCCGGTCAAGAAAACCGGGCAACAGGAATGGGAGCTTCGCATCAAACGGGATGGAACCTATACCAGGGTGTTTTATCCGTTTCCCCCGTTAGATGTTGTCGGGTGGAAAGGGGATGTCTGGCCTACGAAACTCAATGTCCGGGATTTTCGACCGGTGACCAGTCCCCGGTATCATTTGCCTCCGAGTGTGCATGCGACCTTCCAGGCAGGAGGGGTATGGATATCCACGTTTGCGCCCAGACCGCTTGAGAGTGATCCCGGCGCGCTGAAGATTCCGTTCTATCATCGGAATACCGATTTCGATGAAGTCCTGTTCTATCACGAAGGAAATTTCTTCAGTCGATCGGGCATCCATCCGGGAACGCTGACCCTGCATCCCCAGGGCATTCATCATGGACCGCATCCGGGGGCTGTTGAGGCCAGTAAAACACAAACAGAGACGAACGAAGTCGCAGTGATGGTGGAATCGCGGCGTCCGTTTTATGTGATGCTTGAGGCAGAGGCCGTAGAATTGAAAAACTATTCCATGAGTTGGAGCACAACATGAAACTTGTCACCTTCCAGATTGGAACACCAGTTGGAAAATTCGCACGGGTAGGCGCGCTCCACGAGGAAACCATCGTTGATCTGAATATGGCGTACACGCGGATGTTGGCTGAGAAAGGAGAAGCGCAACCCTACCGCCTTGCAGCAGCCGAAGTGCCCTCTACGATGCTGGAATTCCTCCAGGGGGAAGTATCGGCCATGGAACGAGCCCGGGAAGCTTTGCAATATGTCCGTGAAAAGGATCATTCGGTTCAAGGCCCGGATGGAGAAACGATTTTGTATGCCTTGGCAGCCGTATCGTTGCTGGCGCCGGTCCCGCATCCACCCCTGCTTCGCGATTTCATTGCCTTTGAGGCGCACATTGCGGCCACTTCCAAAAAACGCGGGCAACCGATACCGCCGGAGTGGTACAACGCTCCGGTCTATTACAAAGGGAATCCTCTCACCATTATCGGCCCGGAGGATGTCTTGCTGTGGCCGTTACATACCAAAAAACTCGATTATGAGCTTGAATTGGCGTGTGTCATCGGTCGAAAAGGGAGAGATATCCCGGCAGAAAAAGCGGGAGACTACATTGCCGGGTATACCATCATGAATGATTTCAGTGCGCGGGACATCCAATTCCAGGAAATGGCTTGCCGGCTTGGACCCGCAAAAGGCAAGGATTTTGCCACGGCGTTGGGACCTTGTCTGGTGACGCCGGATGAGATTCCAGACATCAATCAGGTCAGAATGGTGGCTCGCGTCAACGGCGACGTCTGGTCGGAAGGGTCATTTGGGACCATTCATTGGTCGTTTGCACAAATGATCGAGCATGTGTCACGGGGAGAAACCCTGTATCCCGGAGAAGTCTTTGGCTCGGGAACCGTGGGCGGGGGATGCGGGTTGGAAATGGACCGGTTTTTAAAGCCGGATGATGTGGTGGAGTTGGAAATTCAGCCTATCGGAAAACTGAAAACCAGGATTGTTAAGGAGAATCGATGATGAACATGGTTCTTGATAAACAGCAACGGCTTTCGGAGTTGGTGGAGCATCATCAAAAACTCTATGCCAATTCAATTGTCGAAGACAGGCTTCGAGTGATTGTCGAGGATTCCCCCTGTTCCTCATTGTCAAAAAATGAGGTGGTCCGGATATTCCGTGACTCGAAAGCCGTCGTGTTCGACACCCATGTGGCTGTGGTATCCGGCCATCATACCGCGACCTATCTAGGATTTGAGTCCATTGCCCGATTTCCTCACTTGATCTCCATCATCAGTCGTGACATGGGGCAGTGGGTCCTTGGCCTCAGCCAACATCATCGAATCGATGGACTTCTTGTTCCGGCTTCGGATGCCCGGTTGTTGGCGGAGGGGATGGAGACCGTCATCAAGAGTCGCATGCCCGTCCGGGTGGTGTACGCTCCCTTTGATGCCGAGACGGGGAAGATTGGAACTGAAGTATCTGAAGACGCTATTCGAAAAGGGGAAAATTTTGTGGTGGTCAACGATGTGACAACACGAGGGAATTGCGTCAACAAACTCGGAACCATCGTGAACGATCATGGCGGGCATGTTGCGGGGATGATGGTGTTTGCCCGTCGGGATAGCGGGCAATTCCCGTTTGTCGACGACTTGATGTCTCGGCATCCGTTTTATTACGGGACGAAATTGACGATGCCGCAATGGGAAGTTCAGTCCTGTCCGAATTGTCAGCGCGGGGAGGAGTTTTTTTCATGGAGGGAGATGCCGGTGTGATCTCAATGCGTTCTGGCGCGGAAGAGGATTGATTGAAAAACCCTTTCCTTGTGTAAGCAAAGGTCGCGCCGTTCGGGACGCATCAGGCAATTGCAAGGGAGGTAGAAACGCCAGATGCCAACTTACCGCGAGAGCTGCTGGCGCAATGACCGGGCACACAGCTGAATCTCTACCCCACCTAGCCTCCCCTTACAAAGGGGAGGAATGGGGAGGAACTTGACCACCTAGTCACATGGTCTCAAGCATTTTCTTCTGATGGTTATGCCCACATTAAACCCGGAAGAACCCAAAAATTAAAGGGCACGAGGATATGATGCTTGCTGAACGGCTAGCGGAGTATGCGGGATTTATAAAATTTCAGAACCTTCCTCCGGAGGTGGTCCATGAGGTCAAGCGACGGGTCTTGGATAGTCTGGCCTGCGCGTATGGCGCCATAACGGCCCCTCCCTGCCGGATCGCCAGGCGTCTGGCGATACGGGTTGTTCTGAAAGATGGGTCCACGGTATGGGGCACACGCCATCGAACGACCCCGGAACTGGCCGCCTTTGCCAATGGCACGGCGGTCCGGTACCTCGACTGCAATGACACCTACCTGTCCAAGGAACCGGCTCATCCATCCGACAATATTCCGGCCTGTCTGGCGGTAGCCGAAAGTCTTCATGTTAATGGCCGGCAATTGATTCAAGCCATTGTGCTGGCCTATGAGGTCCAGTGCCGGCTCTGTGATGCCGCCGCGCTTCGCCCCCGGGGGTGGGACCACGTGACATACGGAGCGTTTTCCACCGCGGTTGCCACAGCCAAGCTGCTCAAGCTCTCAAAAAACCGGATCGTGCATGCGATCAATCTTGGGGGAATCACGGCTGGAGCCCTTCGTCAGACCAGAGTGGGAGAAGTCTCGTTCTGGAAAGCATGCGCCTTTGCCAATTCGAGCAGGAACGGCATCTTCGCCGGCTATGCGGCTCGCGAGGGCATGACCGGGCCTGCAGCCATGTTTGAAGGGGAGAAGGGGTTTATGAAGGTGATCTCCGGGTCATTCTCCCTCCCGGACCTGGGGGGAAGCAATGGCGTTTCGTATAAAATTCTCGACACCTACATCAAACCGCACCCGGTGGAATATCATGCTCAGTCGGCGGTGGAGGCTGCGTTTGCCATTCGGCAACAGCTCATGGCGGAGTACGGAGAATGTCCGGTCCATCAATTCGAATCAATCAACGTCGGCAGTGGGGATGTCGCCATCGAAATCATCGGACGGGATCCGGAAAAATGGCATCCCAACACCCGCGAGACTGCTGACCACAGTCTTCCCTTTTGCGTGGCGGCTGCGCTTGCCGATGGGAAAATCACACCACAGTCATTTTCGCGCTCTCGCTTGAACGATACCGTTCTGGTGGACCTCATGCAGAAAATCCGCGTTGAAGAGATCAAAGACTTTTCCGAGGGCTATCCGGAGGCTATGTCCACCAAAATTGACGTACACATGATCGATGGCAAGACGTTCACCGCTCAAGTTGACCATCCCAGAGGTCATCCACGACGACCACTCTCGGATCACGATTTGGAGATAAAATTCCAGGAGTTGACCTCCCGGAGAATCAGCCGGAAAGATCAGACGAAATTAATCCAAACAGTGTGGGAACTCGATCACCTGAAAGACGTCAAAGCGTTGGTAGCGGCGATGCCAGTTATGGATGAACGATGAGCAGGAAGCCGGCAACACCCGAGAGTCGGGCACGACACCTTCGTACACAGCTTCAACGGGACACGCTGGCGGTGCCGGGCGTGTTCAATGCTTTTACGGCACGGTTGGTTGAGAATGCCGGTTTTTCCGCAGCGTATGTGTCTGGAGCGGGACTGGCGGCCTCCCGCGCCTTACCTGATATCGGGCTGTTAACGATGACGGAAGTGGTGACGGAGACCCGACACATGACCCAAATGGTTCAAATTCCGGTCATCGTCGATGCCGATACGGGATTTGGCGATGTGCATCAGGTGTATCGCACGGTCAGGGAATTAGAGTCAGCCGGGGCTGTGGGTATTCAACTGGAAGATCAGGCGTTGGCCAAACGGTGTGGCCATCTACCGGGGAAAACACTCATCGACCGCGACACCATGTGTCAAAAGATTTGCTCGGCCGTTGAAGCGAAACAGGATCCGGATCTGGTCATTATTGCAAGGACGGATGCCCGGGCTGTGGAAGGTCTCGATGGCGCCATTGAACGGATGCGAGCCTACAGGGCTGCCGGTGCCGATGCGATTTTTCCGGAGGCCTTACAGTCTGCCAAGGAGTTTGAAGCGGTTGCCGACGCGTTGAGAGATTCAGGGAGCTTCCTCGTGGCCAATATGACGGAATGGGGGCAAACCCCTTATATCACCGTCAAGGAATTTGCCCGGATGGGGTATCACGCGGTGCTTTTTCCCATGACGGTGTTTCGGATGATGGCCAAGGCTGGCGAAGAAGCCCTTCTGGAGTTAAAGAAGTATGGAACACAAGAATCCTTTCTCGGGCGCATGCAAACCAGACAAGCGCTGTACGAGGTGCTTGAATATCAAACGTACGATCAGTTCGAGAGACAGATGAAAGAGGTTGTTGAATAATTCAAAAAAATTCTTTGTTGCCATCTTAAAATGAAAGGGGAGTGGGGACTGTTCAACAAGACCGTCCAGCAAGGCCGCAGCCTCTTGGACGGGTGGAGCGTACAAAGGAGTACGTGAGCACGACCAAGGGGCGCACCGCTGACAGCCTTTTTCAACAGTACCGTGAAAGAAAAGCAGGTGGATTATGAAGACCGTCGCACAAAATCCCGGCCTTGACGGGGTGATTGTCGGGGAATCGGCCATTTGTCAGATAGACGAGACGAGAGGGAGTTTGCGCTATCGCGGGTATGCGATCGAAGATCTGGCCGAGCAGGCGACATTTGAAGAAGTGGCCTTTTTGTTACTGCATGGAGAACTGCCGTCCTCCGGCGAACTTCATGCCTGGCAGGCCGAGTTGGTCCATGCCGGAGTCTTACCCATCCCGGTAAGGCAGTTTCTCGAAATGGTGCCCTCATCCTCACATTTGATGGATGTGTTACGAACCGGGGTGTCATTTCTGGGGATGATCGACCCGGAAGCTCAGGATGTCTCGCATGAGGCGAATCTCCGAAAAGCCATACGGTTACTGGCACGAATGCCTCTTCTGCTTTCCTGGACCATTCGGAGCCGATACGATCATCCTCTTCTGCAGGCGCGTGCAACCAAGTCAATTGCCGAAAATCTCTTGTATCGGTTGACAGGACGCCTTCGGGCAGATCATGCAAAGGAACTGGAAGTTTCCCTCAATCTCTATGCAGAGCACGAATTGAACGCATCGACCTTCTCCGGCCGGGTCACGGCCTCAACGCTGGCCGATCTCTACGGGGCTGTCACTGCAGCCATTGCCACGCTCAAGGGTCCGCTGCATGGCGGGGCGAATGAAGCGGTGGCGGAGATGTTCCACGCCATTCGAAAGCCCGAGAAGGCCAAGGCGTGGGTTCAATCCAAATTGACCGGGAAAGAACGGGTCATGGGGTTTGGCCATCGAGTTTTGAAACACGAAGATCCGCGTGCGGCAATCATCAAACGGCGGGCGAAGGCGTTAAGTCGGCACATGGTCGATACCAGATGGTACGAGATTGCCGAAATCGTCGAACAGACGATGAAGGAAGAAAAGGGGCTGCTCCCGAATCTGGATTTTTATACGGCGGTGATCTATCTGTTGATCGGCATTCCCACAGAAGCATTTACACCGATCTTTGTGGCCAGTCGAACGGCTGGATGGTGTGCGCATATCATCGAGCAACAGGATCATAATCGGCTGATCCGGCCCCGGTCTTCCTACATCGGTCCGCCGATGCGGGAATTCCTCTTCATTTATGACCGATAATGGGACATTAAAATTCCCGGCAACACTCTTAGGTCATCCTGAGTAAAACGAAGGATCTGGGTCTAAACCGTATGGCCAGGAGGCAGCCAGGTCCTTCAGGAGAAAAGGAGGGTGAAATGTCCTAATTGTGACCATTCGAGATGATCGATCGTGAAGATCCCAATTGGGAAAAATTGTCGGCAAGAAAAGGTGATTAGTCCTTGTCCGAAGGGTGTGCGCGGAGAAACCGGCCGAGCTGGGCCTTGAACGGGCGTTCTCCTCGATATTCAAAGACATACCGGGTTTCAAAGAGCGGACAAGGATTCAGATCACGAAGATGGTCCGGCTTCCAGGAAATATTCAGTTGATCAATCATGGTAATAGGAATCGAAGCACTGTTCAAACCCAAATCCCGAGTGGCATAGGATCGGGAAAAGATAAGAATTTCATTGTCGAATAACGCGGCATTAATCTCATCTTTGACGCCAAGGGCTCTGAATTCCGACACCAATCGTTGATAGGTGAGGGTAGACGCTAGTTGTTCGCGAAATCCAAAAAACGCCGAAATCCCCGCTCGCCGCTGATCGTCCAGGACCTGAAGACAATCTTTAATGACGGATTCATCGGTCATCTGCTCCAGGCTGAGAATAAACACCCTCCGGATCTTGACCCCCCGTTGCACGGCTGCCTGGTTCCCCAATAAGTAACTGGGGAAGAGGGGGCCATCCCGTTTCCATATTTGCCACCGTTCCATCATCGAATCGATGGTCGTCTCCACCGTCTTCAAAAGTTGAATTGCTTCGTTCTGAGCGATCGTGCCCTCATAGGACAGCATTTGGGACTCAAGCTGGCGGAGTTCCTGGCCGATAGCCTCGACTTTTTGGGGAATGTACCTGGGGCGTTGGGGCACATTCATCATGACATCAACGGCTGACAGCGCCATGGCCCAATGACTTTTTTCTTCAGGGGCGGCCCGGTCCTTCTGCGCGACGATCAAAATTTCGACGGGATTTTTTTTGAGAAGATTGGCCATTCGGATGCAAATCGTGGCATTCGGCACTTTCTTGCCACGGCGAAACCAGTTGGCCTCGGGTTGGCTCACTTTGAGCTTTTTGGCCAACGCATAATCGTTCGTAATGCCATAGGTTTTTTTAATCTGCTCGATATATTTGGGTATATCCATGTTCGACTCACTTGTTCCTGCCACGGAAGGTTGATTCTAGACGAATTCATCTAAAATTTGAAATCCACCCTTTTTTCCGTTAGGGGAGTCCAGTCTGTCATTCAATCTTAGTGGTGTGATTTGGTTGAGGCCATTCAATTCCAACTCCAGATATGACCCCCGGCCTTCCTGAAATTTTTCAAGTATGACATCATCCATGTTTGGTAAAAAACAGGACAAATACTCTCTATTGAATAACCTAGAACATTTTTCACAATCCGGTCGACAGAATTTTCAGCCTGGCTACAAAGCCATGACAGAAGCGAATCATGCAGGCTTTCCGGTTAGACCGTCAGATGCCAAATTTACCGTAATGCTATTGGTGAAGAGCAAGGAATTTGGAATGAGGATCTTCTTGCCTTCTTCATTCCTGAGAACGGTATAGCGAAGATTAATATCCTCTACCGTTCCCCCCAGACCCGTAACAGAAACCTGATCAGCAGGTTTAAACGGTTGGTAGATCATAATAAGGGCACCCGCTAAAAAATTCGAAATGGCATCCTTAAGGGCGAACCCCAGGGCAAAGCCGGTCAATCCTAATCCCGCGATGACTGCGCTTAAATCAACGCCGACCGTTCCCAGACCAGTCAATACTCCAACGAGTGTGAGAAGAACTTTTCCTGAACGTCCGACAAGCCTGAACACCGGGCGAAGTTGCTGGTGAGTACGGAGCGCCAGACGATTCCAGATTCGTTCGAATACCATTCCTCCAATCCACAACACGAGAAATAGGAAAGTTCCGAGCAATGCGGTTGTGGCCCATAACGACCATTGCTGCGTGATCAATTGCGTGTAGATACTGACGTCCGTCTCGTGTGGCATGATGATGGCCCTCCATTGTAATAAACCTAGTTCTCAATGTTAAAACTTTCCCTTTTTATTTTCTATTGCTCTGTTCATCCCGCAGGGGAAAAGTTTTCAAGAAATGGAGAGACATACGTAAGCGGAAACGGAGGAGAATGATAAGACTGATCTGAAGAATTGGCTCATCAATTGGTTAATAGGATGTCTTATGGCTTCCGGAAATTATGTGGATCAAGGAAAGATGAAATTTCAAAAACGGAGAAGGTAAGGAATGAAATGACCAGGCACAAGAACCTCACGAATTTTGAAAAAGATGAAAAAGTAATCAGGATTCTTTAATCTTCCTCTAAATGGAAATGTTCATGTTCGGCACCAAAGATTTTTAGACTAAACGAAACAGTGGGATGCAAAAGAGATCAACCAGGCTGTTGGAACGGGTAATTCACTTTGCTGCTGCTACAGAAGATTGATTCTAGACGAATTCACAGGGAATATAAAACCCACACATTTTCTCTATTGGTGAGTCCAGCCAACCATGAGTTGCAGGATCTGCCGAATGAAACTCAAGGTTGTACAATTCAATAGGAAACGATTATGCCCGGAAGGCAAATTGGCAACAGAAGCCGGGAACTTTTTGTACAGAGTACGGGGAAATAATATGTTTGGTAACGAATCAGAAGACGCTTCAGCAAACAACGGAAATCCTTCTGAAAAAGATCAATTTCATCGTATAAATAAATTCGCGATTCGAGATCTACGCAAAGATGACATCCCCCAATCCTTGCCTTGGCGGAGAATGAATTAGGTAAAAATTATATACAAGAAATGACGTTAGTAGATGAACGAAATATTGTCATTTGTGCGGAGGTGAAGGGGACACCGGTTGGATTTTGTACAGGAAAAATCATACTTTCAAATACCGTGCCCCCATCTTTCAGGAGAGGCGGAATATATCAAATTTCGGAACTTGATCACCTAACGGAAATTGGGTGGTTAGGCTCAATTGCAGTAAACCAACAGTGCCGAAGGAGAGGAATTGGGAGCGCTTTGATGAAAGCGTGCCTCAAGCGGCTCCAAAACAGAGGGGCAGAATTTGTCATGATGACAGCTTGGAAGAGTAAAAATGGTATTCATATAGGCTCCATCGCTGAAACACATGGATTTAGCAAACGGTTTGAATTTGAAGAATTTTGGAAAGAAGACAGTCTTACCAAACATTCCTCCTGTACAGTATGCAACCTTCCGCCCTGCCGTTGTACCGCCGTCATTTATACTCGAACCTAACCTGCCTTGTTTTTAATCCAATTGTAGAAGAAATGAAATGGGCGGTTTTAGGACTTATCCAAATTTTTACCGAAAGGGCGGAAAGAGGAATGGCTGGAAGCCAAGAACTCCAGGAATTTGGAGGTAATCATGAAACAAGAAATCAGAACTTTGCGATTGTTATCAATCTGAAATCTCCATGTTTATTTCCAACGCTATATAGGGAAAACAAAACAGTGGAATGCAAAAGAGATCTTTCTGGCTGTTGGAACAGGGATTTCATTCTGCTCATGCTAGAGAAATTGATTCCAAACGGATTCTATGGACATTGAAATTCCATTCGTGTCTCTGGGGATCGTGGCGACCAGGTATGTGTTAAGTTATTCGTGGCCAAGGAATGGGCTCAAAAAAGCAAACCAAGAAAAGGGGCCTTTATTAGGAGGCTGAAAAAGGTAAATGCCAAATTTTCCAAGAAATCGAATTGAAGATCAAATCCACTGCCATCCCCGCGCACCCCCTAACGTGCATCCGTGGCGGCCTAGTTGATGAATCCATTCGTGATTCCAAATTATACTTGCTTGGCCAGATCCTCAAAATGTCAAGAAACAAATCAAGACCCTGGAGTGCTCTCAGACAATTTCCCTACTTCCTTTGAGGAATAACGAATAGACATTTCATTTAGTCTTTCTATACGGCTAAAATTTTCCAAAGACAGGCGTCCCGATCTCCAATCTTTGAACTGCATTTCAAGCCACTTTCCAATAGGTTTATCCCCAATGGTGACTTCAGAAAATGGAAGTTTGTGGAAATCTTTAAGATATTCCCTGCAAAGGACATAATAAGTAAGCCAATTATCATGGGTGAAAATTGAGTCATTAGTTGCTTGCTCAGATTTATTAACTGAATTATTTTGAGAGGCATAGATGGCTGATTGTTTTTTATCATCCCAAACTACTCCCAATTCAACTAGATTTATTATTTGTTCTTCTGAAAGCCGATCTTTATTTGGAATAATTTCCTTGTAAAGCCACTTTCCAATTCTAAGACCCTGGTGGCGTGTGAATTCTGATGGGGGT
>WHTE01000038.1 GCA_009377845.1 Nitrospirales bacterium
AAGGGATTTCGCCGGATCTTCTCGCGGTTCGACAAACTTGATGTGGTGTTCACCTTTTTTATCTACTTTGCATTGATCACAGATGCGCTAAATAGTGTTAACACGCCCTAGGAGGATACGCTTCTGAATCTTTTCCTTCCTGCAAACAGCCAAAGGGATACGTCCGTTATCCATTTGGATATCTGACTCCCCGATTGCGTCCTCCAACAAAGAAAAATTGGGAGGAGCGTCCTATGTATTTCTCTCAGAAAATCAACAGGTTATTTCAAAGAATTCGGAAAAAATTTTAGTGACAGAGACATGGCAATACTTTTGCTCATAAAGGTTGTAGAGCTCGCTTAATCTCACATGTGAGATGATGAAGAGGGCCTTTACGATTCAAGGCCATCCCATTAGGCAAGCGGTTGATGAACGTGGAAACGAAAAGCGAGGTTGCAGGCGGGCGTGAGGTCCCAGAAAACCATGTGGCCATTCCAGCGATGTACCCTATGAGTAAATCCATTTTGTTAATTGACGACGACCGACCCTTCAGACGGGCCTTGCGCCTGTATTTAGAGAATTGCGGGTTTACCTGTAAGGAAGTCGATGATGGTCTGGAGGCCCTGGCCTTGTTGGATGGGGGGCTGAACGTGGACCTCATCTTATCGGATTATCATATGCCAATCATCAATGGGCTCAATTTTCTTAAAGCCTTGTCTTACCGTGTGAATGGACAGAATGTTCGGGTGATTCTCCTGAGTGGTAATATGACAACAGAAATGAAGCATGAGGCAAAGCAAGCCGGGGCTTTTGAACTGCTCGCGAAACCGTATGATCATCAAGAGCTTCTGGCGGTGATATCTCGTGCATGCAAACAATAGGTTTCTCAAAGTCGTCTGGAGGGCTGCGTGAGGTTTTTGAGCGGGAAGACCGACATCGAACCTCAAAACGGAAATATGGGATTGTGATGTGTAGGGTGTAGGCGATATGTAGACATTGGGGAGGTGGATGTGTGAAGCCAAGAATTTTACTGTTGGATGATGAGCCGGAAATACGTTCCACCTTGCGGGATCGTTTGATTTTGGAAGGCTACGATGTTCAGACGGCTCCGGATGGCCGATTGGGATTGAAACTCTATCATGAAAGTCCGGTGAATCTGGTGATTACGGATGTGCTCATGCCTGAAATGGACGGACTGGAAGTGATACGTGCTCTCTGTGGGACGCCTTCTCCTCCTTTGATCATTGCCATGTCGGGAGGCGGAAGTCGCGATCTTGATTTTTTGGTGGAGGCAACCGAATTCGGCGCAACCCGCACTCTCTCCAAACCCTTTCGCTTGGATGACCTTGTCGCACTTGTGAATGATCTTCTACGTTCCATTCCGCATCCACATGCATGAATCTCTTTTTCAACTCTGACGGGCTACATGTGGCATCGATTCGAAGTTCCCTTCCCGCTACATCGTTACCTCAAGTACCGCACTTGCCGGGAAGACTTGCACGACGAATGGTCCCGCTGCCTCAGGTGAGCAAAGCAAGGAGTGTTGGGTTCTAATGCCGAAACGTGGGTCCAGACAAATAGAGGCTGGAACAGGCCCGTCCTCCTAAACTACCAGAAGATTTCTAATAAGCCGTCATGGGGCTGCGAATAGGCAACAAAGGAAAATGATGCTTAGGAGTGGTCTTGTCGCCTCTGAGATACTTGAGGATACTCTCACCACCGCATGGGATATCGCCCCCAGGTCTTGGAAGCGTTACAACGGGTTGAACGTGTCCTGAATGCGAGCGAAGGCATCTGTCGCAAATCCTGCGCGATCCTCGCTGGTCGTTTTTATGTGTTGGATCGGAGATTTTTCAATGAGTGTGTAGAGGTGTAAAACATTATCTCCGGGTATGCCAAAAATATGGCGTAGCCCTAATTGATGAAGACGGTGGAGAAGGTTGGTTCCTATAGAATGAGGCCCACAAGCCTCTTTTAAACTTTGATTTCTATTATGCCGAAGAGAATAGTTGACGGCCAAAGCCGTTGAGGAGAAAAGTCTGTGGGAGTGACTTTTCTTCAGCAACCATACTCGAATTTGAGGCCTATGAGAATGAACCCTGTTACCGCAACGAGATCAATTGCTGAAATTATGACGGCCAGAGTCGTCACCATAGAGATGGATGATTCACTTGAAGTGATTCGAGATATTTTTAGAAAAGTCCGATTTCATCATCTGCTCGTCGTTGATAATGAGAAATTAGTGGGGGTCATTTCCGACCGGGATGTGTTGGAAGCCATCAGCCCGTATGTCGGGACGATGTCGGAAACTGATCGGGATCGAGCGACCCTCAACAAATGTGCACATCAAATTATGTCGCATCATCCCGTGACGGTTCGAGAATCCTGCTCCTTACAAAAAGCCGCTCAACTGATGTTAACTCGAGGGGTTTCCTGTCTTCCGGTCACGACTGTTGACGGAGTGATCCAGGGGGTCGTGACTTGGAAAGATGTGTTTAGAGCCTTTCTGGATTCCAATGGGTTCACGGGTGGTTCATGAGTATCATCAAGGCAGCGACGGGATCGGAGAACACCGCCTGATTTTTCTCTCCGGTTTCTTTAGCCTCTAGGAGCCTGTCGGATTTGGGGGATCGAGAGCGAAAAACCGGCTGAGCGAGGCCAGATTGTGACGCTTTCTCCGGCCCATAGTGGGGCTCTGATCCAAGAAAACGGCGAAATATGGACCGCTGAGACACGTTTGCAGCCGATTCATCCTAAGTCCGACAGGCTCCTAGATCACATTCGGTATACTGCCCCTAGAATCTCCTACACCATTACTGATTTAATTGACAAGCCGCGCGGGCGTTCGGATGCACAGACATTCCAGCGGCTACCGTCCATATGCTGAAAGGGGTGGATAAGCATGGCAGACAAAAGTTTTATTCTTGAACTTGGTAAACTTCTGATTGGAGCCGCATGGGCTGACGGGAACTTTCGGACACTGAGGTGAACGGGTTAAAAGAACTGTTGTTTCAATTGCCGGAGATTTCCGGAGAGGAATGGATGGAATTGGAACTGTATATGGTTTCACCGGTTAGTGAAGATGAATGCCAGCGTCTCTTGAATCGTGTTTTGGGGAGGATGACATCTCAAACGGAGAAAACGTTAGCCTTGGAAGCTCTTGAGAAACTTGTTCCCGGTGATGCTCAACCCTCTGACCGGCAGACGGAGGTAGTCAATCACTTACGGGAAGATATCGAGCAGGGAAGCGTGGGGTTTCTGGAACACCTTCGGCGTCCGTTGCGGATGGTCCTGAAGCTTCGTGGTCAACATTATACGCATGAGCAGGATCGGGAAAGCCGTTTGGAAGATTTCATCAAGAATACGATTTATTTCCAAGTGATCATGGAACTGAGAGACCAGGGGATCACCCTTGAGTTGAAAGATGCTGAGATTCGGAGATTGTGTTTGGCGGCAGGAATCATGGCCCGTGTCGCGGGAGTGGATCAACAGGTATCCCTGGAGGAACAAAAGGTCATGAGGGATATCGTAAAATCGGAATGGAAGCTTTCAGACGAGCATGCGCAGTTGGTGGTCGATGTCAGTCATCATCGGGTGTTTAGGGGATTGGATGGAGTTCGTCTGGTTAAAGGGTTTAACAACTGTACGACTCTGTCCGAACGGCGGGATTTTCTGCGGTGCCTCTTTGCGGTGGCCAATGCGGCTAGTCAGACGTCGTTTGAGGAAATAGAGGAAATTCGCAGCATCGCCAAAGGCATGGAGCTAAGCCATCAAGATTTTATTGATGCCAAATTGGCCATTCCACGCGAAGATCGAGGTGGCCTGTGAAGAAAAGGAAATTCAAGGTAGGAAAGGCGTCATCCCCGCAAGTCTGGTTTTCGCAAAGGGAGGACATCGGATTGCCATCGGTCAATCACCGCGGCGCCGACCGCATCTCCCCAGACATTCACGGCTGTTCGGCAGCGGTCCAGAAACCAGTCCACCACCAAAATCAGTGAAATCCCTTCAATGGGCAGATCCACCGCCTTCAAGACGATGACCATCGTGACCAGTCCCGCTTCAGGGATTCCAGCAGCGCCAATGGCGGACAGCGTCGCGGTTATCAGGACGATAATGGTTTCCCCCAATCCCAATTCGATGCCATAGGTCTGTGCGATAAACATGGCCGCAACGGCTTCGTAGAGGGCGGTCCCATTCATGTTGATCGTGGCTCCCAGTGGCACCACAAAACTCACCACACGTCGGGATACTCCGGCTTCTTCGATCAGACTTTCCATCGTCAAGGGTAGGGTGGCCGAACTCGAACTTGTCGAGAAGGCGGTCATCAATGGCGTGGTCATGGCTTTCGCATAGAAAGACACCGATTGCTTTCCCAATATTCGCAAGGCCAAGGGTAGGATCAGCAATCCATGAATGCCCAGGGCGATAAGGACCGTACCGACATAGGCGCCTAGACTGGAGAGCTGCGGCCAAAATCCTGAAAATCCACCTGCCTCTCCCAATCGTCCCGCAATCAACGCTCCAATTCCTACCGGCGCCACCCACATCAGAAGGTGCACAATCGCCATCATGGCGTCGTTGATCCCTTCGAATAATCGAATGACCAGGAGGCCTTTTTCCCCGATGGTGGTTAATACGCCGCCAAAGATCAAGGCGAAGACAATCAAGGGTAAGATCTGTGTTTCAGCCATGGCAGCAAACAGATTTTTGGGAACCAAACTGGTCAGGATGGTTTTGAACAGCTCTACCAGCGTGGTGGGTTTGTCTTCCATCTGTTCGGAAACCTTCGAGAGCGGAGCGCTCGAGGGTTCCATGATTGGTCGCTCTGGAGGCATTCCGGGATGAATGGCGACTACTAAGATCAATCCCACCATGACCGCCAGACCTGTGGTGGTCATGAAAAACAGAACGGTTCGGATCCCTAGAGGGCCTAATTGCCGAACATCGCCCAAACTGGCGATTCCCACAATCATGGAACTCACCACCAAGGGCACGACAAGGGCAAACAAAGCCTGAAGAAATAGTTCCCCCAGGAATTGGATGCCCACTCCAACGGACGGGACAAAGCCGCCCAAAAGGATTCCCGTGAGAATCCCAAGCAACATACCGATCAACAGGTTGTGTGGGCTGGATGTCTTCAAATGAGTAGGCTTGGGTAGAGATTAAGCAGGAAGGCTTAAGGGAATTCTCTGCTGTCAAACGTGTGGATTAGGAGGGATAGGATTCCATGGGCGGACACGTACACATCAGGTTCCGATCTCCATAGACATTATCGATCCTGGAGACGGTTGGCCAGAATTTATGCTGCCGTAACCAGGGGGCTGGAAATGCTGCGGTTTCACGGGAATAGGGATGTGGCCATGCGGATTGTGCGATGGTCTCAATGGGGTGAGGCGCATGTTTTAAGGGATTGTTATCGCGGGGGAGGCGACCTTCTTCAATCTCGGCAATTTCCTGGCGGATCAGGATGAGCGCGTCGCAATACCGGTCCAATTCCGCCTTGGATTCACTTTCGGTCGGCTCAATCATCATGGTGCCGGGGACCGGCCACGAAATCGTGGGGGCGTGGAATCCAAAATCCATGAGCCTTTTGGCCACATCTTCCACTTCCACGTCCACTGATTTTTTGAAAGGTCGAAGATCTAAAATGAATTCGTGAGCTGCCAGGCCGTTTTTTCCGGTAAAGAGCATCGGATAATATTTATTCAATCGGTTGGCCATATAGTTCGCGTTTAAGATGGCTACTTGTGTGGCTTTTGTGAGCCCTTCACTGCCCATGAGTTTAATAAAGACCCAAGAGATAGGAAGAATATTCGGGCTGCCATACGGGGCTGCGGCGATGGGTCCGATTCCCTTTGTTCCTCCCACGTGCCCCAAGGGGTGATTTGGTAGAAAGGGAGCCAAATGGGGTGCCACGGCAATGGGGCCCATCCCTGGGCCACCACCACCGTGGGGGATGCAAAAGGTTTTGTGCAGGTTGAGATGGCACACATCGGCACCAATGGTACCTGGGCGGACCAGCCCCACCATGGCGTTCATATTGGCCCCATCCAAATACACTTGGCCTCCGTGAGTGTGCACAATTTCACAGACCTTGCGAATGGCTTCTTCAAACACGCCATGGGTGGACGGGTATGTCACCATCAAACAGGCCAAGGTATCATGGTAGTGGGTGGCCTTGGCTTCCAAATCCTGAATGTCGATGTTTCCATGGCTATCACAGGCGACAGGAGCGACTTTGAATCCGGCGCTCACCGCACTAGCAGGGTTCGTCCCGTGAGCGGATACAGGAATGAGGCAGATATTCCGTTGTCCTTGCCCCTGCTGGTCATGATAGGCCCGAATGACCATCAATCCGGCATATTCCCCTTGTGAACCGGCGTTGGGCTGAAGTGAAACGGCGGCAAACCCGGTGATGTCGGCGAGCCAGGTTTCTAATTGCTGAAACAACATCTGATACCCTTGCGTCTGGTCACTGGGGGCAAAGGGGTGTAATCGGCTGAATTCCGGCCAGGTCACAGGAGTCATTTCGGCGGTCGCATTGAGCTTCATCGTGCATGAGCCCAATGGAATCATGGAATGAACGAGCGAGAGGTCTTTGGATTGAAGCCGAAACATATACCTGAGCAATTCGTGCTCGGAATGATAGTCATGAAAAACAGGATGCGTGAGGTAGGGGGAGTGCCGCTGAAATGCGGGTGGAATGGATGAACCGAGGTCCTCGGCCAGGTTGTCCAGGGAGAAAGGGAGGGAACCGTTGTCAGTAAAGAGGGTCAGGAGCTGACATACGTCTTTGATTGTCGTCACTTCATCCAAGGAGATGCCAAAGGAATCGTCGGCATACTGCCGAAGGTTTATCAAATTCCGTTCACCATTGTTGATAATCTGGTCCGAGCTTAAGCGAGGGCATCGCACTCTGAGGGTGTCAAAGAAGGTGTTGGAGTAAAGCTGGCATCCCAAACGACGAAGACCTTCGGCAGTGAGAGCTGTGAGGTGATGGACACCGGTTGCGATTTCCTTTAAACCTTCCGGACCATGGTAGACCGCATACATGCCGGCAATATTTGCCAGCAGCACTTGTGCCGTACAAATGTTACTGGTCGCCCGGTCGCGCCGGATATGTTGCTCCCGGGTTTGGAGGGCCAGGCGATAGGCCTTCCGACCGTGAGCGTCTTTGGACACTCCCACCACCCGGCCTGGGATGTGTCGTTTAAATTCCTCTTTTGTCGCCAGAAACGCCGCGTGGGGACCGCCATAGCCAAGCGGCACTCCAAACCGTTGCGAAGACCCCACCGCAATATCAGCTCCCCATTCTCCCGGTGGCACTAAGAGTGTCAGGGCAAGGAGATCGGTACTGACGACCACCAGGGCACCGGATTCATGTGCCCTGCGGACCAAGGCTTCATAGGGGCGGAGGGTTCCGTCAGTGGAAGGATACGAGAGAAGAATGCCGAAGGTCGCGTCGTTTGAAAAGTCTACCGTGTCCGGATTGCCTGGGGCGATCGAGATATTCAACGGCCTGGCTCGTGTCTGCAGGACGGCAATGATTTGCGGATGACAGTCCTCCGCCACGAAAAAGGTGCGTCCCTGTAAGGTGCTGAGCGCTCGACACATGTTCATCGCCTCAGCGGCGGCTGTGGCTTCGTCTAACAGTGAAGCATTGGCTAGGGGAAGCGCTGTCAGATCGGCGACCATCGTTTGGAAATTAAGCAAGGCCTCCAGTCGTCCCTGGGCAATTTCCGCTTGATAGGGTGTGTATTGGGTATACCATGCGGGATTTTCCAAAATGTTCCGTCCAATCACCGGCGGGGTCAGGCAATCGTAATAGCCCATGCCGAGAAACGATCGATACACCTGATTATGGGTGCTCAGGCGACGGAGTTCAGCGAGCACGTCTTCTTCCGATTGTGCCGTGGGCAAGCTCAAAGACCGGGATAGAAGAATATCTTGTGGAACCGTGGCTTGCACAAGGGCGTCAAGGGAAGATAGCCCCAGAGCCCCCAACATTTCTTGGATCTGGCTATCATTGGAACCGAGGTGGCGGTGGGCAAACGTGGTCATGCGTGGCTAAACCTCATAATGGTGTGATGGTTGTCAAGATGGAGAACCGAAGTTCATCACGTCAACCTTGTTAAAGGCATGGTGGGTTCTTGTTCAGAACCGACGGTGATGGAATCCGTGACCGAATAGAGAGGAGAAAATGGGTTACGAAAGTGGCTATCACGGATAGAAAAATGAGGGGGTCAATTTCTTCCAAGACTATCACGTTTATCGAGAATCTGCAAAATCTTTCATGCCCGCTGACGATGATTGCCGTGGCATGTGTTGAAGAAAGAGGGAAAACCGCATTTGGCCGCGCGGCTGACAGGACTGTGCGCCTGGTTATTCTGTTGCTGGGGTTGGTCCCGCATGGTGTTGGAGGGCAGACCTTTTCATCGCGCATAAAGGTCCTGGCGGCGATCAGGCGGTAAACTCTGAAATCACCGTCGTGTGTCACGAAGAGGCTGCGAAAGGGACGGAAGAGAACAAGCCTGTTGCGGACCTTTTCGTATTTACGGTAGAGGAATGAGAGGGTATTTGCAGAATTCATATCTCAGCAGGAAAGGGTGGGGATGCGATGATTGTTCTCTCGAATATTCACAAACTCTATGACGGAACGTCTGCAACCTCCAATGCCATCCACGGACGGGTTGATGTGTGGATTGATGACGGAACTATCAAAGCGGTCGCTCCTCATAATCCAACTCGTCCACAAGGATCTGAAGTTCATCGAATCGATTGCTCGACCTATACCGTGACCCCTGGCCTCATCGACTGTCATGGGCATGTGACCCTGTGGGGAGTGGGAAATGTCGAATTGGACCAAATGAATTCGCCGGAGGCTCCGTTTTTGGCAGAACGCATCCTGTATCGCACGTTAGTGCATGGAGGGGTGACGACACTAAGGGATGTGGGCGGAGCCACTGGTGTGCTGAAGCGTCTGGTTGAGGAAGGAGTCCTGTTGGGTCCGCGCCTCAAGCTGGCTATTTGTATGCTTTCCACAACTGGCGGTCATGCGGATTTTCGAGGGCCGGACCGGTGTTGTGGCGAGCTTTCACGTTTGTGGCCCCCTGGTCCCGGGCGTCCGTCCAGCATTGTCGATGGGCCGTGGGAGTGCCGGAAACGCGTGAGGGAAATTGCGGCCTGTGGCGGAGATCTCGTGAAAATTTGCGCGAGTCCAGGTGTGGTGTCTCCTACAGACCATTTGGAGCATCGTGATTTTATCCTTGAGGAAATGGAGGCGATTTGTGATGAAGCGGCCGGGCGAGGAATGTATGTGGCGGCACATGCGCATAGCCAGAGTGGCATCAGGTTGGCCATTCAGGCCGGAGTCAAAGATATACAACATATTTCCTTTATGAATGAGGAATTGGCGGAACAGGCCTATGCGAAGGGGTGCACCGTGACGCCGACTTCATGGGTGAGCCAGAGATTAGCCCAGTCCGAAGGGTTCAATGCCTTCATTCGCGCCAAAGTTCAACAGGTGTCCGAGAGCCATGCTCGCGCCGTCCAAACGGCACAGGCCAGCGGGCTCAAGCTGTTGGCTGGAACCGATCCTGTGTTACCGGATATGCATGGCCGGAATTATATGGAATTGGTGGCGTTGATCGGAGAGGGAGTGCCTCCTCTGGCGGCATGGTTCGGGGCTACCGGATTGGCGGCAGATCAACTTGGCCAAACCGACACGGGAACCCTGGTGGAGGGAAAACGTGCCGACCTATTGGTGTGCCGGGAGGATGTGGTTCAGGACCCGTCGTGTTTTGACCATGGGGCCCTCGTGGAAGTGCTGAAGGATGGGTGGGGTTATCGCAATGGACTGCCGGGAATGAGACAGCGTACCTTTACGCACTGCGTGGATCTGGCCCTCGGACCAACCTCTTCTCCTTAACAGCAAAGAGTTGAATGGTATTTATGCCAATGATTGTTCATCGGTCCTGAGAGTTGGGAGCAATTTCTTCACCCGATTCAGCGACTTCTTCCATGTCCACGATGAGTTCGCCCTTCGGGGAATAAAATCCCTGACCGTCGATTTGCACTATGCCATTACAGTTTTCCTGGAAGAATTCCAGAATCCATCCGTTAAAATCATAGCCTTCCTCAGAGACATCCTTTTTCACCATTTGGGTGGTGGCAATGAAATGCGCTTTTGAAATGAATTCACGGGCGATCTCGGCCTCGACATTATCAAAGACGGATATCCGGTTGAAAAACGATGTTTTTTCTCCTTCAAACACGTCCTGATAAGTTCCCCGGTCACGCACGCAAAACAACCGGATCGGTTTTTTCTCACGGCTATAGCCCAGGGAAATATGGACCCAATCCCAATCTTCGAGGGCTGCTGGATCCATTTTGGGAATCAGCGGAATTTGATTTTTGGATTTAAGAAAGTCCAGAAGCAGCTTGAGAGGGGGACTGTCTTCGCGCGTACAAAACACCCGTGAATAGGTCAGTTCTTCTTGTTCTGGAGTGTCTGCCTGTTTGGGAGAGGGGAAAATGGGTAATTCTTTTGCCATGATGAATGCCTCATGAGTGTGGTGCCAACTGCACGAATGAATAATGTGGATAGAATGTGAATCCTGGCTACTGTACCCTGGTAAAAGCTGGGGCAGCAAGGCGTGAGGAGCAATCGAAAATTATTGGCAAGAGAATATTCTCCGCACTGGGCTTGTTTTTTGTTGACAGTTTTTGAGGCTTTCGGTAGACTCAGGCGCCATTGTGACATAGGGGACAGATGTTCCTACGTAGGGCCCTTTATGAAAAAGGGCAGACAAGGCATCCCTTCCTTAGGAATTTCAGAAACAACTGATGGTGTCTCTTACTAAACAATTCAATTGAAGAGGAGGTCTGTATGGGAAAGGCCATGACAAAGTCGCAGATTGCCGATCACCTGGCTAAAAAAGCGGATGTCACCAAGAAAGTCGCCACGCAATTTCTTGATGATTTTGCCGCCTTGGCTTACAAAGAAGCGAAAAATGCGTTTGTGGTACCAGGGGTTGGCAAGCTGGTGCTCGCACACCGAAAAGCCAGAATGGGCAGAAATCCCCAAACGGGAGCCGCGATTAAAATCCCAGCCAAGCGGGTGGTGAAATTCCGTGTAGCCAAAGCTGCCAAAGATGCTATTTTGGGGGTAAAAAAGTAATTTCCCCTTTCTCTAGCCAATCTCCTTTCGGCTTTATTACTCTCTAAGCCGGTTGGTTACAGTCAATGGCCACGGGAAGGCTACCCCTTCCCAATGGAATCTCTATACAAAAGCCGAGTCCAGATATCTGGACTCGGCTTTTGTCTTGTGTGCCGAATCTTTTTGCGCGCTCGCTGGTAAAAAAACATTTACCATCCTGATGGTGGGGCAGTCATCTCGATGGTCCAGGGCGTCGCCGCGCGGCGGGGGTCTGTGACCAGCGTGGAGCCCATGCGGCCCAAAATTGAAGGTACCAATGGGCCTGTTGAATAATTCAAAAATAAGGTCATGTCATCAGGCTGTGGGTGATCAAAAGAGGATCGAGATATTCCCGGGAGTGTTCAAAACGCTCGTCCAGTCCTGTCCTGAGCAGGGTCGAAGGAAAGGCCGCAGCCACTGGGACGGGTGGAGCGTACGATTAAGGACGTGAGCACGGCCAAGGGGCGACCTGACTGCGCGCTTGCGCGTCGAAGCGCTACAGCGCGTAGATGTGAAGCCGCTCCGGCGAAGGCAGGGAACGTCGCTGGCCTGCCTGCCGAGCCTACTCCGCCGAAGTAGCTTCGGCTACGAAGGCCGGGAGCTCCGGCGCAGGCACGGCAGGTTTTTTCAACACTCCCCCAATGACACCTGACAACATCGTTTCTTATACATCCCCATCAAAACTTGTTGTGGATCTGAATGGAGGATAGGAGAAGAAATGCTGTTGAGGCAGTTGGCAAGAGACCACTACCGAGAGCCTGGAAAAGTGGCTTGACCATACCGGGAAACGTGGAAGTTTGCCGGCATAGACAGTGGTTGTTCTGTTTCAGAGAAGGGGAAAATTCTTGCTAAGTATTGAAAACGCGTATAGGCTTTCAAAAATTACCATACTCAGTGAGTGGTTAGACGGTGAAGGCTTCACCAGCTCTCGTCCCATAGCTATCTTCTCGACATTCCATTCGACATCATGTCCAACTCATCCTCTCGTCTCGGCGAAATTTTCCTGCATCGCGGAGATTTGTCAAAGGCTCGTTATTGGTATGAACAGGCCACCGACAAGGCAAGGCGCAGTGGATCTCCAAAGGCGTTATCCGACGCCTTGGGAAATCTTGGAAATGTTTGTGCGTTGTTACAACACTTTGAGCAAGCCGAGGCCTGTTATCGAGAAGTCCTGGAAATTCAACGAATCTTACAAGACGGGAATGCCATTGGCGAAACGTTGGTCAATCTGGGAAACCTCAAAATCGACGCAGGCCAACCGGAGAAGGCTCGAGGGTTTTATTTGGAAGCCATCGATATGTTGACCCCACTGGAGAATGACCGGGCTCTGGGAATTCTTTACGGTAATCTCGCGCTCCAGGAACTCCAATTGCACGGACCCGAGCCGGCCATCGACGCGTTTCAGTCTGCATTGGAATTCCATCGAAAAGTGGGCAACGAAGAGGGCTTGGCCGCAACCTATGGACAACTCGGGAAAACGTTTCTTTTGATTGGCAGCCCGCAAAAGGCGGAAGCCTGCTTAAATAACGCAACCGAACATTTCACCAAGTTAGGGGACGGTCCTGGAGAAGCCGGAGCACTTCGCCTGTTGGCCGATGTGTATCTCGATCGGGGCGATCCCGTCTCCGCGCTTCGTTGCCTGGAACGAGTCATTCAGATAGATCAGACCTATCGGCTCCCTCAATATGCGGATGATCGTCAACGATACCTCAGTTTGCGCCAACCCTAAAAACTTAGAAATTGAGGTCAGGCCCTGAGGGCTCCCAAAAAATTCATGCGGCATGAACCTCAACCATTTGGCGTTGAAGGGCCGACATGCAGAGGAGCCTGTCGGACTTAGGAAGAATCGGCTGCAAACGTGTCTATGCGGTCCATATTTCGCCGCTTTCTTGGACCATAGGGGAATGTTGAAAAATGCCGCCGTGCCTGCGCCGGAGCTCCCGGCCTTCGTAGCCGAAGCTACTTCGGCGGAGTAGGCTCGGCAGGCAGGCAGGCAGGCGGCGTTCTCGCCCCTTGGTCGTGCTCACGTACTCCCTCGTACGCTCCGCCCATTCAAGTTGCTGCGGCCTTGCTGGACGGACCTTCCTTCGACCAGGCTCAGGACAGGTTTTGAACACTCCCTTATTTTTTTCGTATGGCTCTCGGTTTCCCACATGCGGATCAACAGGCAAAATATTGTAATTATTCAACAGCCCCCATAGCCCCACTATGGGCCGGCGAAATCGTCACAATCTGGCCTCGCTCAGCCGCTTTTTCGCTCTCGATTCCCCAAGTCCGACAGGCTCCCAGGCTGATGGAGATTCCGTCGATCATGGTTTGGCCCGATCAAAAAATCGCTGCAGGTGGTTGGCATGCTGCAGGCCCTGGCCTTGATGATGAATGAGATAGGAGATTGCAGGATTGGTTCGTGGGGTGCATTTTTCTGATAGGCAGTATGTTAAGCGAGCCACTCGCCTTATCGACCTGGATCAGGAAGCGCTAAAAGTTCCGGCCAATCAAGCGGCTGCCCAGATGGATTCTGATTTGAAGGCATGTTTCCAGCTTTTTTTTACACTGCACCTTCATGGTTGTGGGATGCGGTCATTATACCGAAGCAGTGAAAAGATTGAAGAAAAAGAACATATCGTCACAACGACTCGGGACAGATCGCATGTGTAGGACGAAAATTTCTGTTCTCCTTAACTGGACATTGGCTATCTTCTTTTCCTTATCTTGTGCTAGGTTGAAGGAACTTATCGCCTGGGGCTTGGCGATGAGCAATCAAATTACCCAAGCCCGTAACCGGTGTTGTTTTGCCCGAGAGATTACTCGGAAGTGTCTGACCACTGTCGCATAAATGCAGCGTCCGCGGCCTACTCCTTCGTAACGTTTCACCCTTCTCGAGCCTAAGACAATATCATTTTTTCAAAAGGAGGACCCCCCATGGGTTCAAAATTGTATGTAGGTGGATTGCCGTATTCCGCGACTCAAGCAGAATTAACCGACCTGTTTTCGGCACACGGCACCGTCCAATCAGCGAACGTCATCAGCGACAAGTTCACCGGCCAATCGCGCGGGTTCGGATTTGTCGAAATGTCGTCCGGAGAAGAAGCCCAATCCGCAATTGCCGCCTTAAACTCTACGGAGTTTGGTGGTCGAACGTTGACGGTCAACGAAGCCAAACCCCAAGCCCCACGCACTGGAGGTGGGGATTTTGGTGGTAAACGTAACAGCCGGTTCTAACGAGAACACTAATACGTCTGATAAAAGGGAGAGGTCAAAAGATCTCTCCCTTTTTTTATGCCATAAAAATGTCTCAAGCACCCTTATATATTATATATTCTCCCGGGCTTTTTCTCATTCAAATGCTAATCGTTGTCATTGTTTCGTCAGAATGAAATCTACACAGTAAAAGTCAGCGTGATGCAACCATACCGTATTGTCAGTCTACCCCCTATCAATGGAGCGTGAGCGTATGGGTGTGATAAATTGAGCCTTCCCAAAGATCATCATTGCTCACAACGTATAACAATCAGGTCTTTCAATTAACCATGGATGTGTAGTGAACGATGGATAAAAATACAGAACAAACCAAAAATAGACCTGCACCTCAAGGCCACGATGTGTGCGCCAGCATCACTCCAGATACCTCTATGCACATGCTGTCGCAGCACGAAGTGGAGAAACTCTGTGATGCCAGCCAGGGCGGCCTCCATGAAATTTTCAGAAACAGCGCGTTGGCAGTCCTGACCAGTGGCCATGAATCGGACGATACCAAAGCCATTTTCTCTCGCTACGCAGATTTTGACATTGGCTTGGAGCAACGTGATCGCGGGGTGAAACTGGAACTCATCAACGCTCCGGCCAGTGCGTTTGTCGATGGGGAAATCATTCAAGGGATCAAAGAGCATCTCTTTGCGGTGTTACGTGACATCATCTATGTGCACAACGAAATTCAGGACAATAAGAAATTTGATTTAGAGACATCCGATGGAATCACGAACGCAATTTTTCATATTTTACGGAATGCAGAAATCATTCATTCAGTTGCGAATCCTCATCTGGTGGTGTGCTGGGGCGGCCATTCGGTCAGTGATGTCGAATACCGCTACACCAAAGAAGTCGGGTATCAACTGGGCTTGCGCTCCATGGATATTTGCACGGGCTGCGGGCCGGGGGCCATGAAGGGACCGATGAAAGGGGCGGCCATTGCTCACGCCAAACAACGTATCAAAAATGGCCGGTATTTGGGCTTAACGGAACCGGGCATCATCGCGGCTGAAGCGCCGAATCCCATCGTGAATGAACTCGTGATCATGCCGGACATCGAAAAACGCCTTGAAGCGTTTGTTCGGGTCGGACATGGGTTTATCGTGTTCCCGGGCGGGGTGGGCACCTTGGAAGAAATTCTCTATTTGTTGGGATTGTTGCTTCATCCGGACAATACCGACGTGCCTTTTCCCCTTATTTTTACCGGCCCCAAGCATTGTGCGAACTATTTTAGAGCGATTGATGTCTTTATCAAACAAACTCTTGGACCGGCAACGGCCCAACGGTATCGAATCATTATCGACGATCCCCAACGCGTGGCTTACGAAATGACCATGGGCATACAACGCGTGCGTGAATTCCGAAAACAAACCCGTGATGCCTACTACTTTAACTGGCACCTGGCGATCGACCATGAATTTCAAAAACCGTTTATGCCGACTCATGAGTCCATGGCAACATTGGATCTCTATGCCGATCAGCCTGTTCATCTGTTGGTCGCGAATCTGCGTCGGGCAATTTCCGGTGTCGTAGCCGGCAACATCAGGCACCACGCGCTCAATGCCATCGAAAGAAACGGGCCATTTACCATTCACGGCGATGCCACAATCATGAAATTGATGGATGAGCTGCTGCAATCCTTCATCGATGAACACCGCATGAAAATTGATCAACAAAACTACAAACCGTGTTATGAAATCATTCCCTAGTGGTTACGTGTAAACGTTCGTTGTTTGAGAGATTGCCCTTTCAAAGATTGAAGAAAAAGGCTTCCCAAGCACGTCGGCCAACCACATGGGCGGGGGTGTGGAGAGGAGGGGCGCAATTCCGATATTATCTCTTGATAATAGCGGCCTAGAAAATGCCCAAAATTATTCAGCGTATGCAGACGAAAGCGGTTGGTCGAATTACCGGATGAACGTGTCAATCTGGGGATTGTATTTAGCAAAAAGTCTTCCTTGAACCGCCAACGGAAACCGTGAATATTTCGAAATGGGCGTCAAAGATCTGAATCAGGCCGTATGTCAGTTGCAGGATTGACTTTCAGACTTTTGACCCATCCGATACATGGGCTTGGTTTGTATCGAAGATTAAAAATGCATACTCATGGAGGTAAGGGAGCCATCACAGGGTTTGGTTCAGGTGACTTCAATACAAAACTGAATCGAAAAAGGCCTCCTCGGTACGCAATCAAATCCTAAATTGATTCCATGCGTTCTTGATTCGGCAGCCGCGTAAGGACAATACTCCGACACAAAACAGGAAGGCCAGCCATGTCTTTAAAGATCGTCGTGTTCTATGGATCGGTTCGTGGTGAACGTCAAGGGATTAAAGCCGCCCGGTTTATCGTCAATACCTGTCAACATCGTCAGCATAATGTCGCATTGATCGATCCTCTGGAATATCAACTACCCCTTTTGGACAAAATGTATAAGGAGTATGAACCAGATAAGGCTCCAGAGGTTTTGCAGCGTATGGCTCAAGTCATTATTCCGGCGGACGCGTACATTGTGGTATCGGGGGAATACAACCACACGATTCCCCCCGCCTTGGCCAATTTGATGGACCATTTTTTGGAAGAATATTTTTGGAAACCTTCGGCCATCGTATGTTATTCGGCTGGTGCCTTCGGTGGAGTGCGTGCTTCTATTGCATTACGCTCCATGCTGGCCGAGATGGGCATGTCGAGCATCCCTTCAATTTTTCCCATTCCTCAGGTTCAGAATGCTTTTGATCAAAACGGTGTACCCCACGAAGCAAAATATCACGATCGGGTGAAACGTTTTCTAGACGAATTAGAGTGGTACGCTTACGCTCTACAGCACGCGAGAAATCGGCAGTGCGTGCGTAGCGAGTGTGCACAGCAAATTTGAAGGTTTGAATTATACTGCTATCGAGATTTAGGTATTCAAAAAATTTGGGGAAAGGGGTGACGGAGTTTCCCGTGAACGCGGAGTTTGAAGGGATTGAAAGGAAATCGGATTCGGGGTGGTTGAGGAACTGAAGACCGAACCTGATATTGTTGAGAAAAAGGACAAGTGAGCTGTAGAAGTCGAACCGACGACCCGCTGATGAAGGTCAGCTTTCTCTAAAAACATTTGAAGTGGTTGGACCTAAGAACACATTTCCTTCATTAATGGAGCTGGTGTTTTCCGTCCATCAAATTCGCAAGGCTACGAAGCGCCTGATTCACCGATTCAGCATCGGGAAATCGTTCGGCCACGTCAGGGTCAAACATCAGGGTCTAGAACGATCACGTTATATCCTTGATGGCAGGCGTTTCCATATTTTCCCCGCATCCCCCTCTGAAAAATCATATTCTTCTCTCATCTCATCGTTTTCAGACTCCTTGCTCATAGCATTCCCTTTCACGTTTTGTAGAATGCTGAGCACCATTGCGTTTCCGGTGGCCCTTTAGGAGGAATCTGCCTTTAAACGATTTTTCTCCTAGACCAGTTGCCTTTCTTCGTCGCTCTTGGCTTGCAATCCACCTTCTTCAGTCCTTCCGCTAACACCTATTGAACACTAGATTACTTCTTGCAAAGGGAAGGGGGCATCCTTTGAGGCATATGGCATGTGAGCCAGGTACAGGGCAGGTGAAGGGTGATGCGGTGAGACATGTGTCGGGTGGTTCAACGGATGCAATTGGATTGGAGGAAGCAGTCCGCGCCGAAAACCACGCATTCATCTTCCGCAGATAGCCAGGTCGAGCTTCATTTTATTCGGAGATGGGGATTTTTATGTGTTGATTTGATTCTCTAGTCTTCTTCCTTCGCAAAATCCGCCAAAACCAAATGGGCACCGCGGGGGAACACTGAAGGAATTGTGAGAATCCTGATTGACATTTAAGACCCCTTCTGCATAATAGCGCATTGACCCCCCCCCACATGGACGATGAGCGAAATCTCTCGTCATGGCAACCTTCAAATTTCACTAGGAGGTAGGTATGCCTGATAAACCGGTTCGGGCGATTGATCCCCTCGGTATTGTGCGCTGGCCAACGTCCTCGCACGCCATGGGAATACGTTAGAATGTTCATGTGAATTGAAATGTGGAGCGGAGTGTTCATGTGAATTGAAGTGTGTATGTGACTACCAATGTACATGTGAAGCGAAGCTAGTGCAAACAGATATACTTGCCGTGTTGTCCAATCCAACTTTTCGAGAGGTGGTGAAAGGATTGGACATGAACCGGATGAAGAGCATAGAGGATTTTCTCGCGATTGCAGATGAAATACGTACGAAAATGGATGCGGCCAAGCCCCCGACTCGCTCCACTGACAAGAAAAAATCCTAATGCATTAAAAGGGAATCTCCTATGCCAACAACCTTACTCATGCCACAAAAACGCAACCAAAATCGCCGTCATACTTCTGAGAACTTTATTGAAGAGCGAATAGAAGGAGCAGGAGATATCTTTCTTATTCCGTTTCTCGACGGGTACTTATTTTACAGTCCCCTTGCGAATGTCAGCATGATTCTTGACGAATTTGGTGCTTCGACCGTCAGGAAATATTTCCATAAAGAGGAGCTGTTATCCAATGAACAAGCTCTGATCGACGATCTGGTTAAACAGAACGTGTTCAAGATATCCGAGAGACAGCAAGAGACATTCGCGAATCCCTCTGCTCGATGGGCACCAACAAGCGCAACCTTCTCCAATACCCAAAAGTGTACCTTGCGATGCAAGTATTGTTATGCGGAAGGCGGAAGGTTGGAAGATTTAGATATACCCTGGCCGGTGGCGAAGTCGGCCATCGATTTGATTATTCACAATGCAAAAGTTCAACAGAAGAATCCGTCCATCAACTTTTTGGGAGAAGGCGAAGCCACGGCAAGTTGGAGCGCATTTCGGGATATCATTGAATACTTTCAGGAACAGTGCAGACTGAATGGGTTTACGCCGGCCATATCCTTAAGCACGAATGGTGTGTTCTCCCAAGCACGGCTGGACTATATTGCCAAGAACTGTACCCATCTGACCTTTTCTTTGGATGGCGTGCGGGACGTGCATAATGAAAATCGGGTTCTGCCGAATGGCGGGGGTTCGTTCGATCGCATTATCGCCACCATGAAAGGACTCGAGATGCGTGGGAAATCATACGATATCCGATCGACGGTGACCGTCGCCGGCAGTTCCACACTGACGGAGTTTGTGCGGTTCGTCGGGGAGAACTTGCAGTGCAAAAGTATCCACTTTGAACCAGTCTTCGATGCGACAAGGGTTACAAACCTGAAGGGTCAGATTGACCATCTCGATGCGCAGATATTCGTTGATAACTTCCGTGAGGCACGGCGAGTGGCGGCAGGATTTGGCATCGAACTGTATTACTCGGGTGCGGCCATGAAACACCGGGAGGCCTTTTGTGGAGCCAGTAATGCGAGCAACTTCCTGGTCACCTCACGGGGAATTGTGACCTCATGCAACGAAGTTCTTCAACCGTCGGATCCTCGCGCACAGTTGTTTCAGTATGGAGCGTGGAATCAGGAGGTGGGTGAATTCATCGTAGATCAGGCGGCGATTGATCGTCTCGGGAAACTCAATGTCCATGAAATGCCGAAGTGTCAGGGGTGCATCGCGAAGTATAATTGCGCAGGAGACTGCTATGCCAAGAGTGCCTCCGTGAATGGCGACCCGGCCTCCGCGGGATACACGGAACGGTGTCATATCACACGAGAGTTGCTCAAAGATAACCTGCTCATAGGACTCATCTCAAAACTGGCTGGCGCTGGGGCTGGCGAGCCGGCTCAACACTCTTGTCGCATGTAATTTTATAAGCGTAAACGCCATTTTTACGGAGGAGTTGTGGCTGGCAACATCAGGCGCCACGCGCTCAATGCCATTGAAAAAGACCGGCCAGTTAAAATTCACGGTGATGCCACCATCATGAAAATTGATGGATGAGCGCCTGCTATCCTTCATCACAGAACACCGCATGAAAATTGACCAGGAAAACTACAAACCGTGTGATGAAATCGTCGCCTAGCTCTCGCCTGTAAACGTTCATTGTTCGAGAGCCCGGTGATGGGGCCTACCATACCAAAGTACGCTATGAATCCATTGGCCGCACGAGACAAAAGCCACGATTCCCCCTCGGTGAACCGCGAAGCCAATTCGGTGGTTCTCCTTCCATAGAACCTCGCCATTCGTGAACCCAATCTTTGTCAGATATACCAGGAAGGCTGGTATGCCAGGTGCGTAGCGGGTGGATGTGCTCGACAGAGCACGGCAGAGAACACTATGCCTCGGTTCGCGCGTATCATTTGTTCCCGGTTCAGGATGCGTCGGGTCGATAATCAGCGAGATGAAGGGAATTGCGGGCATGGTTCTGAGCCGATTCGTCAGCTAGGCAAGCCAGTGTCAGAAAGAATATATTAATCCCACCAAGGCGCGCGCAAAACCGGCTACGCGTGTGGAATATGTGAATGATGCTACAACGCCACCGTCTGTTCAAATTATTTTGACGACTTCACCCACACCCAGAATGCCCGAGACGAACATAGCACCTGGTACAACGACAGGGGACGAAGCACTTCCGACGAAGCCTCCACCGCCGTGGGAGTCTGCTCCTGCGACCTTGCTGTCCGTCATCCCCTACGCCTTGGCGGTCTTTCTCAGTGCCTTTCTGCTGTTTCAAGTAGAGCTCATCATCGCCAGGTATATCCTTCCCTGGTTCGGAGGCACACCAGCGGTTTGGACCACGTGCATGCTCTTTTTCCAGGTCTTCCTTCTGGGCGGGTATGCCTACGCACATCTTCTCGCAAGTCATCTCTCCCCCCGGTACCAGGCGCTCGTTCACCTGAGCCTGGTGGTGTGTTCCCTGGTCTTGCTCCCTATCACCCCCGGTGATGCATGGAAGCCGGACGGCAACGAGAATCCGATGCTGGCGATCGTTCTGCTCCTCCTGGTGACCATAGGAGTGCCTTTTCTCCTGGTCTCGGCTTCAGGCCCTCTCCTGCAACACTGGTTCAACCGGGTCCATCCCACCGTGTCACCCTATCGGCTGTACGCCGTATCGAATCTGGGCTCTCTCTTGGGACTGGTATCCTATCCCTTTTTCATAGAGCCGCAACTGGGGTTGCGCATGCAGACTGTCCTCTGGTCAGCTGGGTACGGACTGTACGCGGTCATGTGTGCCTGGGGTGCCCGGCCGCTGTTTCGATTGGCCACCCGGAACGAATCCTCCAGGAATCCCGGGTATCCAGCAGGCAAGAAGCCGCGCCTGCCGGAGAGCCTCCTGACCCTCGCCCTCGCAGCCTGCGGATCAGTGGTCCTTCTCGCGAGCACGAATCAGATCTGTCGGGATATTGCGGTCATCCCGTTTCTCTGGGTCCTCCCGCTGAGTCTCTACCTCATCTCCTTCATCCTGTGTTTCGATCATCCCCGATGGTACGACCGACGGGTCTGGGTGCCCGTACTCCTGACCTCTCTCTCTGTAGTGGTCTACCTGCTTCACCAGGATTATGCGGATTCGGAGATGAATGTGTACCTCCAGATTGTCATCTATTCGGCTGCCCTCTTTGCCTGCTGCATGGCGTGCCATGGCGAACTGGTTCGCCTGAAACCCCCTGCCAGCTATCTCACATCCTTCTACCTCATGATTGCGCTGGGTGGGGCCTTGGGCGGCGTGTTCGTCAGCCTGGTCGCTCCTTTTATCTTTAAAGGCTACTGGGAATTTCACGTTGGACTGGTGGCCACTCTGATTCTCCTGGGACTCTGCCTGTACCGGACGGGGGAACCGCTCCGATCACCACTCGTGTTGTGGTCCGGAAGGATTCTCTGGGTAGGGGGCATTGCCGCGCTTGCAGGCTTCCTGGGTCTGCATATTCAAGAACAGCAAGCGAGCACCATCCTGACCAAGCGAAACTTCTATGGAGTCCTGCGAGTAAAGGAGACGGACATCGGGACGAAGTCCGCCACCCGTTTCCTGTATCACGGTCGCATCAGCCATGGCAGGCAATTCCTGACTTCCGGACGGGGCTTGTACCCGACTGCCTACTACGGGCCTTTCAGTGGAATCAGCCTGGCCATCAGCCGTCATCCCCGGCAACTGAAATTGAACAATCCAGAAGACAGGGTGCGGCAAGGGGGTCTGCAGGTCGGGAACATCGGGTTGGGGGTGGGGACGATTGCGGCATACTCCAAGCGTGGCGATACGTATCGCTTTTACGAAATCAATCCTGACGTGGACCGGATAGCCAGGGACTACTTCACGTATCTCAAAGACGCAAAGGGAGTCCAGCAGGTTGTGCTTGGAGACGGACGGATTTCTCTCGAGCGGGAATTGGCGGATCAGAATCGACAGCCGTTCGACATCTTATCGGTGGATGCCTTCAGTGGCGA
>WHTE01000039.1 GCA_009377845.1 Nitrospirales bacterium
GATACCAGCTTGCTCCGCCAGGAAACAACCAGTTTAAGGGTTTTTCCCCATCCTCTCTGTAAATCTGTACCCATCGTTCAAAAAGCAATTCGGTTTGTTCCGATTTGTGGAAGAGAAGGACACCCGTATTAAACTCCGGAAAGCAATCCGGAACCTCACTAACTTGGTATTGAGCCCGATAAGGAGCATGAACGGCGGCGAGGTCAAATCTTTCTAGTAGCAAAAAGAGCTCCCGGCTATCATCGACCATATGGGTATCCGAATCAAGATACAGCGTGTCTTGATACGGAGACTTTGCGATATTAAGGATTTTATCTTCAAGCCCATGTCTGGGATTGGCTATGAGCACGACCTGATCGAAGAGTGCGGAGCTAAGGGGTACGTCCGAAAATATCGTTATCGGAATGTCCGGCATACATTTCTTGACACTAGCCGCAGAACGGCAGGCTTCATCAACAAACTTCTGTCCGGTGACAATGTAGATGATTCCTCTGGATGGAGAACTCATCGCCCCTCCCAACGATTTTCAGTCTTCAATGTTTTCGTTATGACATCCAAGCAAGGTCGAGCTCTTCTTTGAGACTTATGTAGCAACGATGTGACACACGGTTTCACGGCTTCGAAGGGGATCGAGACACACTGCACCATTCGGTTGCCAATAGAGCGAGAGTGGTGATCACGACCGTCCCGGCACCAAATTGCACTTCGACCGGAACCGTCTCGTGTATGGAAAGGCCGATCCCCCAGGCAAGGCCGATTATGATCAGCGTGGGTATATGAGGCCATAACGCAAGCGATGCACGAGGAGCCCCTGACATTTTTGACGTGGTCAAATATGGGAACTGGCGGGCGAACGCCACGTCGAAAAAGGCCATGATGAGATAGGGCCATTTCGCAAACTGTAAGAGACCGGCTCGCCAATGTACCCCTCGTTCTCGCTTCCAGTCCAAATAAAACTGTTGCCGGAACCACTCACAAAGATACAGGATGATAAGCAATAGCCCTCCGGTCGTCACCGTTTCGGCATTCAACACCGCTGGCATTTCTCCCTTCCCCAACATCACGGCAAGAAGAAGTAGGACAACCGGCCAAATGAAACTCTTATGCAAATACTGAAAGCCGTGCAAAACATTCATTAACCAAGAAGATAAGGATAAATTGCCAGTCAGGGACGGAGCGATGTTAAATTTGATATCCAGGAGTGAACGAGCCCACCGACGTTGCTGATTCAAATACGTCTGCCATTCGGAAGGAGCCAAACCGCGTGCGAGAACTTCCGGCACATAAACCCCTTCCCAACCTCGATTTCGGTAGAGAAGGGTGAGCAGCAGGTCATCCGCATCGTGCGGGGAAAATCCGCCCACTTCCCGAAGGGCAGACACACGGTGCGTGTTATGACAGCCCACGATAATCGGGTATCCCAATCCGTAGCTAGCCATTTGAATCGAGGAATAAAACGCATAGGACTCCTCCGCCGCCCCACGTGCGATGAAACTCGCGTCCTGGTTGGCATACACCTGCGGAGCCTGGACATACCCGACCGTGGGGTCCTCAAAATATCCAAGGACCTTCGATAAAAATGTGCGTTCCGGAACATGATCGGGATCAAAGGCCGTGACGAACTCATATCGTTCAAACCCGATTTCCTGTAACCATGCATTGTAGCTTCCATACTTTGTGGCTTTCCGAAAGAGCCCGGTTTCTGTTTGATATTGTGGACGATGCTTTCGGCTGAAGTGAAAGGCACCTCGCTTCAGGCAGAGTTCTTTGACCCGTTCATCATCGCCCTCGTCCAGAACCCAGGTTTCATGGGGGTAGTCGAGAGCCACGAGCGCTTCGAGTGTGTTCTCCAATAAACTCAATGGTTCGATATCAGGCACAATCGTCGTCACCACCCCGACTTTCCATCCCGATCGTGCTTCAAGAGGTCTTGGTTTTCTCATTTGCGGCAACAACAGCCATCGTCCTTGAGCATTTGCAAGGATGACCAGAATAATCGCTGAGAGGACAGATACCATCACCGGATAGTCCCTCCAGGCATCGAGCCTGAACCAGGAAAGCAAGAAGGCGATTGTTGCCAATATGTTTAAGACCGTCAGAGCATAAAACACGAATCTGTCCCGTCGGTGAAAGACCGATTCATTCATGACCTGTGCACCCTGAGAGGTGTGCACCGTTTGGCGGTCCATGGTCATCACAATTTCCTGGATTCCGGAATGGACTTCATACCTTCGGCATCATCCGCCCGATAGGTGCCCCTTCTCCTTTTAGAGAGGGATAGTGTTCGATAGGCTCCAATCCCCAACAGACACCTCAGCCAGAGACGTCCAAGCACACGCCAATATCCCCAGCCGACTCGCGCTAGCTTGAAGGAGGACACGCCCATATCCGGTGTACGATTGATCCAGGAAATCGGCACCTCTTTGACCTGGTATCCCATGATGAGAGGTTGCAACCCCGTTTCGGCATTAACGGCAAACCCGGATTCAAGCAATACAAGCTGTTGGACAACCTCTCGACGGAACATTTTGAGGTTATTGGTCAGATCTCGAAAGCGCCGAAACAGTACTACCTGCGCGATGAGATGAAAGCCGCGGTTTGCAACAATTTTCCCGAAGGGATAGTTGAGCAAGACACTGTATCGGGAAAACCGGCTGCCGACCACAACATCATACCCCTCCACTGCGGCATCGAACAGATCGGAAATATCGGGCAGGAGATGCTGAAAGTCACAGTCCATGGTCAGGACGTACCGGCCTGTCGCCAGACGATACCCATCGCGCAAAGCAAGGCCTACTCCATTGGGCAAGGTACGGGAGAGGAGACGAATCCTGGAATCCTTTTCCGCCAGGTGTCGGATGACGGTTGCCGTCTCATCCTTGCTGTTGTCATCGACAAGAATGATTTCGGCAAGATAATCATCATAGAAACGCCGCAGACCTTCTACGAGAGAGACCACGTTCATTTCTTCGTTGTGACAGGGAACCACGACTGAGAGGGATCGCCTGAGTTCCTCATGCAGGGCAAGCGAAACCGCTGGTCTCTCGACCACACGCGGGGGTTTTTGGCCATGGACTAAAATGGATCCGGCCAACGTCCGGATTCCCGGCGCGTTTTCCAAGATGATCGAAAGATTGCGGAATAACCAGACGAATCGAGGTGAGAGCGGTACAAACACAAAATCGTTAAACACGGCAAACACTCTGATAAATCCGACTTCCGACATCAGTTCATATAATTGTCGGCGACTGAGAAGCGATCGAGGATCGGACCGACCCAACAGACCCATGAGCCCGCGACGGAGTTTGAGCACAATATTCCATGGATTACTTTCATAAAACAAAACTTGTCCACCTGCCTTCAAAAGTCCGTGGGCCTCCTGAAGTATGGCCGCGCAGTTGCGCTGGTCGAGCAAATCCATGGCCACGATAAAATCGAATTGTCGTCCTTCCAGGGTTCCCGGGAACGATTCGGCGATGACCATCTCTACCGATTCGGAGCAGTCAGCTGAATTCCTGTCTGAAGGATCGAAGGTCACTGCGGTGATGGGATTCCGACCATGAGTGACCCTGATGAGTTGCCGGGTGAACAACCCCTGCCCACATCCAATCTCGAGGATACTTTGCCCGGGCAGGAGATGAACCATATGCCGGAATGATTGCGCGCGCCAACGCAAACGATCCACCGCAATAGGGTCCCGACGTGCAAGATACTGGTCCCTAGCCTGCTCGCGAAGCGCAAGGGTCTGGATCATGGATCGGTCAGAGGTGCTCATCGAGGACTTTCACTCAAGCAGCCGAACGGTCCAGGCTTCAACAATGTCATGGAACACATCGTCGAGCGACTTGGTCACCGACCACTTCGGATAGTGGCCATGAAATCGGGACAAATCGCTGATATAGCAGATGTGATCTCCTGAACGAGGCTGATCGACGTACTCGTAATGCATCTTCTTCCCTGTCAGCCCTTCTACCATGTCGAATGCTTCAAAAATGGAACAGGAGTTCGCCCGGCCGCCTCCCATGTTGTATACTTCTCCACATCGGGGATTGGCATAGATCTCCTCAATGGCCCGGGCAATATCGAAACTGTGGATGTTGTCCCGGACCTGCTTTCCCTTATAACCATAGATGCGGTAGATGGTTCCACTCAGTTGCGTCTTGACTAAATACGACAAGAATCCGTGGAGTTCGACACCGGAATGATTCGGACCGGTCAGGCAACCGGCACGAAGACAGTGAGTCTTCATGCCAAAGTACCGGCCATACTCTTGCGTCACCACATCGGCCGCCACCTTGCCGGCTCCAAATAGTGAATGTTTCGACCGGTCGATCCGCATCGCTTCCGTCACGCCCTGATAGTCCTCCTCACATGCATAGTCCCATCGTCGCTCCAGTTCCTTCAGCGGTAACTCATTGGGGGCATCCCCATAGACCTTGTTGGTGGACATGAAGACGAAGACAGCCTCCGGACAATGTTGCCGTGTCATCTCTAAAATGTTGAGCGTTCCCGTCGCGTTGACGTCAAAATCATCGAACGGTCGCCGGGCAGCGAGATCGTGACTGGGTTGGGCGGCACAATGCACGATGAGATCAAATGGAGCGTGGTCCTTGAAAAGACGGGAGAGCCCTTCACGGTCACGGATATCAAGTGGATGATGCTGAAAATGCCGCGTGCTCTGACGCAGCCGTTGAAGATTCCATGTGGTATCTCCCTCAGGACCGAAAAAGTCCGCTCGCATATTATTATCGATTCCGATGACGCAGCCGGCCCGGCTGTCAAAAAAGCTCACGAGTTCAGACCCGATGAGGCCGCTAGAACCGGTAATAAAAATTTTCATGCCAAGCTACCCCTCCCATTAGGCTATCACGACTTTTTCATGGACATGGCTGAAATAAACAATGATGAAAATATGGTTCCCATTCCCACAATCACCAGTGTCGCGCCGAACGATACCCATTCCGGGGTGCGCAAAGGACCAAAATCGGACTGGATCCATTCCAATACGAGGATACCGAGGATCGCTCCCCCGAAAAGAAGAAACGTGGCACCCAGCAGTAATCCCGTCTCCAATTTGAACCAGTCATAAAAGGTGGAAAGGTTCGAATTGTCCGCATCGAACCGGCGACTCCATGAATACGTTTTGGCATGCAACCAGAGGCTGAGAATCTGAAAACCGGTGACGCTAAAGATTGTCCCAAAAATTCCGGTCACTGTGCCGAGCGGTTCTCCGTGGAAACGGACCAAGCCTGCCAGTGACAGGAAATGGGCGCCAAGTCCAAGGGCGATCGCGACCAGTCCCGGGAGAAGAAACACTTTGTTCGGACAATAGATCAGCATCATCCGCAGGCTGCGCCACCCGTCACGAAAAGTTCGCAGCTTCGATTCTCCTTTTCGCTCGTGTAATTGGATAGGAATTTCGGTCGTCTTCAAGTGCCCTAACCCCGCATTGATGGCTAATTCGAGGTTAAATTCCATCCCGGGGCTGACCGGTTGAATCCGGTCATAGGCCACCCGGCTGAACGCCCGAAATCCACAATACACATCCGTATAGGTCGTTTTAAACAGAGTGTTGAGAATGGCTGTGAGGAGCGGATTGCCAAAGAGTCGATGCAGAAATGGAATGGAAGTTTGTCCCCCTTGGAGATACCGGCTTCCGGTAACAAAGTCATACCCTTCACGAAGTTTCTCCAGAAATGTCGGAATCAGCGTAAAGTCATATGTATCGTCGGCATCGCCCATAATCAAATACGTCCCCCTGGCGCTAGAAAAACCTTTCAAGTACGCATTTCCATATCCACGTTCCGGTTGATGGACAACTTGAACGCCCATGCTCTCTGCAATGGCAACGGACCGGTCGGTGGAGCCGTTGTCGCAGACGATGATTTCCCCATGGAGTTGCGCCTGAGCAAATGTTGCCTGGATTTTCTGAATGCAGGCGCCGATGGCCGCTTCCTCATTCAGGCAGGGCATTACCACAGACACCAATGGCACATTAGATGATATTGAAACGCTCTCGGTCGTCATTTCGCTTCGTTGGTACTGCGGTTACCCATGCTCCGCGAACAACAACTTTTTCTCGTAGGGTACCCGAGTGGGTTCAGGCCGCCTACGAACCACAGGCTTTCCCATCATGACAGACGATTCATCGACCTTCATCTTCGAAAATCACTAATGTTCCTGGGCCGTCACAAGAAACAGAAGGTCATCATCGTTCCGGCCCATAAGTTCAATCTGCGCGGAAGCCCTGGGAAGCTCATACAACAACCAACTCCAGTCCCAAGGTGATCCCCAAAAGTACCCCAACCAGGTGCGGTTCCCCCTGACCCTCGTATAGACCAAGAATCGACTACGCGAGACAACGTAGGCATCATATTCCTCAACCGCCACATGAAACCAGGGCTTCAGATCCAGCATTCCACGATCAACCGTATCATGGCCGAAAAAACGGAGGGATGCTTGCGGGTTTGCGAGATAGACGACCCGAGAAGCGAGTGCGGGGGGGCCATAATATGCAAGCGTCATGAAGGTATGCGGATCTCCGGCGACAATGGGAAGCCCGGGATCACCCTCCGACTGCAAAAATTCATAAGTGTTTGACCAGGCCCTGGTAATCGTGGCTTGATGGTTAAACTGATTCACCCCCATCACCACAAACCAGAGACAGCTAAGGAGTGTGAAGCAGGCCCCCATGATGGGCCGCCCTCTGTCCAGCCTCTTAAACGCAAGAGAGCACAGAATGCTAAAGCCAATCACTGCCGAGAGCGCATATCGATAGGTAAACGCTCCTATGACAAGTTTTCCCAGGACAACGGCAACAACTGGAATGGCGACGAAGCCAATCGCTGCTGCAATCTCGTGCGAAAAAAATAGGATGGGTGGAGGATTAAGAGACTGGGGCCTCAATGGATCACTTGACGGCCACAGCGACGAAACAATTAAAGTCGCGACTATGGGTCCTAGGGCCGGTATCAGAAGAACATAGTAGAATGATGGGATCATGCTCCATTCAGACGGTGACCAGAAATGATGAGCAAAGCTCCTAGCTTCCTGTATGACCGGGTAGAATAGGACCAGTGGAACTAACATACTACCTAGAGCAACCCATATGGGAAGGTCAATGCGTTTGCGCCCAAGGGAACGTACGATTTCACCCAATCCCAGAGGAATCAAGAGGAAGACTGCATAGTAATGGCTGGAAATCGCTGCAGCTCCGCTGGCTGCCAAGCCAATCAACCACCAGACCCGCCTTGGACTCTCAGTTGCCCCTTGCCAGGAAAGCAAGGCCAGGCTGGAAAATCCGAGCACGAGTCCATAGGGTCTCGCTTCATAAGCGTATTCGTAGGCGATCGTGATGAGCGGGAAGACCATCGCGGCCAAGCCGTACAGAGTGGTGGTTCTTTTGGAGACGAATCGGAACAGGCAGAAACTCATCAATAACACGCCGAGCATTTCGGGCAATCGAATGGCCAGATGCGATTCCCCCAGCAACTTCAATAGGACATGGGTCAGGAGATAAAAGGAGGGAGGACTCTGGTCAGCCCCGGTGGATAGCACAGCGAGAATGTCAGACAGGCTGCCAAGTCTCGAAATATACAGGGTAAAGAGTTCATCATTCCAGAGCATTCTCTTCGAAGCAATCGCACAGGTGAGCAGCAGAAACATGACGGATACTATGGCCAAACCCCACCAGGCATTCCTGGCGCACCAATCAGGGAACCTCTCTAACATGTCACCTAATTTGATGAGATTTTGATGGAAGACATTCCGACTCATCTGGATCCTCGCTGGTTAAGACCAGCACTCATCGGACCATGTAGAGAGGGGAGCAATTCAACCCGGCGATAAATGGCAAAGGTTCCCACAGGATCCTGTTGATCATCCGGGGCGATCGTGTCGATATAAACTCGTTCCCATTGCTCAGGGAACTGCTTGATGACCGCCTCTATATATCGTTTCGTGTCGACCGCCAGCCCTTCATCCTGGAGAAGATAGGTCACAGGAACAGAATCAAGCAGGCCTTGGGCCTTAACCGGATCCGCTTCAAACGGCGGCATGACGGTCTTCAGTCCCGTTCGCAGATACATCCAGTGTGGCATCGACCCCGCAAGAACCTCCTGTGGCTTCGCATGCTCCCTTAACCAATCAAGCCCTGCATCAAGCGCCCGATGGGCATCGCGATAGTAGAATAGTTTGTACTGAATTGGTTCCCCCATCCGATCCTGATACATGACATTCTGATGCCGCCGTGTATAAACCCCCGATACGGTCAAGGCGTGTTGAAGGAGGATTAAAGAGACGACCAATCCCAGAAATTTCGGGGCCACTCTCCTCCAATTACCCCACTTAATTGACATCTCTGGTGCCGCCAGGAGCGCAGTCAACAGAGACAAAACCAAGAAAGGGGTGAGCGGCATGAGATAGCGGGGGAATTGCTGAGGCCAGGGGTCAGGCAAAGGACAGCAATGGAGAGCATAACGTAGAGAGGCAGGAGCCATTGACGCCGCGTCAATTGCACCACCATTCCGGTAAGGACAAGACTACCGAGAGCAAACAACCCCACATCAACAGGCCAAGGCGTAGAAATCGGGAAGGGTAAATCGAAAAACTTCCACGGTATTAAATAGGCTATGCGTTTCGAGCTCACGGCTTCTCCGAGACTTTGTGGGATGTGTCCCAGATTGAAAAGGAAACGAGTGGCGATGTCATGAACAGAGACGCGACCTAACTCGGGAATGAAGGGATCTTTGAATGTAAAAATGTTCTTGGCATAACTGACGTTGTAGAACATATACTCCGCTCGCTGATAATCATACGCTGGCTGGATGTACGTTGGTCCTGAAACAACTGACGCGATATAGGCTTGCCAGCAGAAAAGGGGTATGAGAGCGACCGCGAATCTGATTCCTGCAAGCTTGACATTTTTATTGAACAGACTTTCGGCTACCCAAGCCATTAACAGTGTGATCCCAATGGTTCGCAAACCAAATGCGGCTATCCCCAGCAATGCTGCCGCAACAGCGAGCCCTCGTTTTTGAGCATTGAGGCTCAGCAAAACAAATAAGGTTGTGGCAAGCCCAAAGAGAACCTCGGGGAACAAGAGGTCTGACATAAAGTATGTATTCGTATGGAATAAACAAATCAGAGTTCCAATGAACGCGACCTTGAGCGGAAGATACCGTTTCAGAACCAGAAAGATCGAACCAACGTACGCGAAGAAGATTACGAACGAAAAAACCCTGAGCCAGCGCCCCACCACCAAAGGATCGCTGGTACCAAGCACCCTTTGGTGCGCAGCAACAATCAGAGGAAGCAGGGGAGGATATTGAATGGCCTCAATCTCGCCCGGCTCGTTTAACAACCGATATCCTTTCCCTTCCGCAAGGGACGTCCCAAGCACGTAATACACGCCACCATCCCACCGCATATCTATTGGTCCATCAACACGAGGCACCCAAAGGGCAACGATGAGCAGCCCTAACACCGCATAATATCTCCACGCTGTTTTTGAAGGGTCGCGAGGTATCGCGGAACTGTCTGTCTCAGTCGTGGTCATGAGTTACTGTTCAAGCTACTCGACCACTCTTACGGAGTCTCGTTGTTCAGCAGTGAGATTTTGGCTCATCCGTGTTTATAATAGAACGGGTTCATCATTATTGCTATTACCAGACTCGTGATACCGGTTATTTGGCTGTGGCCTGACGTCGTGGGAAAGTAGCAGATTACCTGTTCTGAGAGCGTCGAGATAGCCTCATAGGAACAAAGCGAGGCCAAACTACTATTAGCCAAAATGCCAGGCTTATTCCTTTTAAAGTCCGTTCGGCGTTCTCCCGGCACCTCTTGAGTAGACCATTCCATAGGGAACTAAAAGATCCGATACCATCGGCAGGGATTGAGGTCACGTGATACCCCCAAACGACATATTTTGCAACAAATCCGGTAATTCTGCTGAAGAAGGCAATTTGCTGGAAATGTAAATTATGGGCAACTTTCAAGGAGGTTTTATAAAATGACTCTTTTATTCCCATTGCTCCAAAGAGTTAGCAATGGCCGATGCGACCACGCGATGGCCTTCTGCTGACCAATGGGAGTCGGATTCTAAGTAAAGGAGGGGTTTCTCCTTGGCCTGCTCGACTAAAGCAGTCGTCAAGTCTAGGAATCCCCCGTCAGGGATATCTTCATGAACCATCTCTTTGATCATTTTGGGCAGGTCGTTGAGCACCCAATATCGCGGCTGAACATGCGTATCGAATTCCGTAAAGCCTCCGTAAACCCTGAATTTAGTCGGGACAAAGACCAGAAGAAACTTCGCACCCACAGCATGACAAAGTTTGTGCGCCTTTTTAAGAATCAAGTGAAGGTCCTCGAGTGCGGTGAGATCATTTTTAGATAAATGGTGGCCCTTATAATTGAAATACAAAGGAATCTCTTGACCAGAAGGTGATTTGAAAATACCAGATTGCCCCTTGGGAGGGTTCATCCACCAAGGGATTTTTTGGGTATGGATTGAATTAAGTGCAATTATCGCATTCTTCGTAAAGGAGCGTTGGCGGAATGAATGGAAGTCCTTGGAATAATTTTCCCAATCCTGGGTTGCCTCTTTATATCGATGTATATCGTAGAGATCATTGCCTTCGAAGAAGACCCATACACATACCTTCGGAGCTAATCTCAATCCGTACCTCCGGAGTACCTCCAATTCCTGCTGCGGCCCATACCAGGATTGTCCTAGGTTGGCCACTGGGCGATCCAATTGTCGGGCCAATTGATTGGTCAGGAGGTGGTCAGCGGAAACATTCCAACCCTCGACAAATGAATCGCCTACAACGATCAGGTGAGCTGATTCTAAGTCAGTTCCATTGCGGAACCCATTACGATCGTACCTATATTCGATTCCCTCCCACACTAAGCGATAATACGGCCTATGAATGTGCAACAACTTGGGGTCGTTGAGGTTGTCGGGATGTCGCCAGGGTTCCGAGATCGGTGGGCCGATAACGGTTCTGAAGTCAAGGACTTGGGCGACCACGAGCAGTTCAATGAACCCTCCTGTGAGTGCGATGGATCCAGTGGTCAGAAAAAAACGTATTGCCATTTCGGAGTTGGATGCATCGCTCCACAGGAAAATGATGCTCCAGAGAACCAGATACGAGAGCATCAAACCGGTTAGCGTATGGTAAAGAGATGTTGGAACCACTAACCAGTAAAAAACCAATGTACCGAGACAAGAAAGAACGAATAAACCAATCAATATATTTTTCGATTTTTGTTGAAATTGGTCTGCGGCATCCATTCCATGCATCTTTCCCATTTTCATTGCTCACATCCGAAAATAACTGGGCAATGGCCAGAGGAGACCCTTGGCCAATGCTAGCTAAATTCAGAGGATGGAAAATTAAAACAAGACTTGCATAGTAATTCTTCCCGCTCGGCGCATGTTATACCCCCAGCTGCGACTTCGGATGGGGGCAAATCCACCATGCTTCGTTCGTTTCTTAATATTGATTCACATTTCATGTGGTTGTTCTACTGGTGCCGTTCTCCGGCTTACAAACGAGCGGGCCTGCGCAATTTCGCTAGCACTGAACTCGCGAAGTACCAGATATGTCAGAAGGATGATGACAGAAATGACTGACAATTTCACCAACACCCAAAAACCGGTCACCGGCCAGAAGGCCCCCAGGGCATAGGCCAACACACTGGCAACTACACTCCGTGCCAAGGTTCCCATCGGGGGGAAAATCGACCAGAGGTGATACACGACCAATATGCAACTTACAGCACCCAACCACGAACTGCCCGCTGTCACGAAAGCCGCACCGAACGCCCCATGCGTGGGGATTATTGCCCAATATCCAATCATCGCGATGAAAATTAGCGGCGCGCTCAATATCAGTGTCAATCGAGGGTGTGCGGCCGTTGTCACGATCGTCATCGCTACCGAAATCATCACAAAGGCCACAGCCCCCCAAATGAGGAGAGCAAATAGCGGAGCAGCCGGTTCAAAGGCCTGGCCGAAGAATAGGGTAACAATCTCGGAAGCCGCCCCCGAGACCATTGCCGCTATTGGGAGCAAACCCAGAACCATCCGCATGGTGACCCGCCCTATTTCTTTGGCCTGATCCTCTTCTCCGGCAGACTGCATGCGACTCAATGTTGAGAACAGTAAGGGTGCTAAAGCCATTGAAAAAATTCCAGGCAGTATAGACAAATTCTGTGCGGCGCCATAAATTCCTACCTCTTGGGCCGTCCCTCCATAAGCCTTCAACATCACCAGACCAAGGCTGGCATAACTATTCAAACTCAACCCCGACAGAAACAGTACGAGGCCGACATTCCAGAAGGCTTGGGTGGGCAATATCGCATGACCGAAAAATGGAATGCCAACGTAGCGACGGCTGATGGCTAGCTCAACCAACGATGCCCCAATGCTTCCAAGTATCGCTCCTTGTATTGAAAATCCCAATTCCACCAGAACAAGAATCAAGACAAGGCGGGCAATCCATTGCCAGGCCGCACCCACCGCTTTCTGTTTGAACTTGCCAGTTCCTATAAGGATATTTTGGTATCCCTGCGCCAGGCCCGTGAGGGGAATATGAAGTGAATAGAGGCAGAGATAGGAGCCGAGGATCGGCTCATCCAGTGCGCCAGCTAATGGAAACGCCAGAGCGGCAAGCAGCAGAGCCCCACCTACTCCCGCAAGAAACTGCAATCGACTGACGGTGACTCCAATGGAACGCCAATCTTCAGCTTCCGCCACGAACTTAATAGTTGTCCGGGCAAAAAATGAGTTAAGGCTCAACTCAATCCAACCGACGATGGTGGCCGAGAGGACCAGCAACCCATACCCTTCCGGTCCAAGCCGCCTGGTGAGAAACGCCGCCGTAATGATCCCTGTGAGAGGAAAGAGAAGTCCGGCGAAAAAGACTCGGACGGTTCCGTCTATAAGATGACGGCCGGGTTGCGAAGAAAAGGATTTCAAGGAAGATATCCTTGCGGGATGCGCAAATAATCGGCCAAGGATTCTCCTATTCGCAGGTGAACCGCAGGGGACGCATGCGGGTCAAACCGGCTCGCCATATACTCTTCCCTGGTAAATTCTGTTCCCAAGGGCGACAAATCAAAATATGTGATGCCGTCTTTTGTCAGTCGGTCAGGAAGGGAACCCCAGGCCTTTTCCTGCATTCGTGGAAGAAGTAGGATCAAGTACGCAAATCCGTGTCGATCCGCCGTCTCCTTGAATCGCTGGATGTACCGGTAGGATTCGGGAATCTCACCACGTGAAAGAAGTGAGCCAACGTTTTGAGTTGGAGATAACCAGGGTAAGGCGATCTCCCGGAGCACATGCATCAAATGTACTCCCCGTAGGACCTCTCGCACCGGTGAATCCTGAAGAATAGAAACCCTTTGATCGACGAAGTACCCTGCCTTATTAACGATGGGTGTGCGGGAGAGGTTGAAATCTTGCGAAATAATGGCCATGACCACCAGATCGGGTTGAATCTCCACCATCCGGTATTGAAGCATGGCGGCCATCTGTTGCACGCTATAGGCTGACGCACCGTATTTCCACACCTTCACGGCCATGGCCTGTTGTTGCTGATTGAGTGTATCTTCCAATACCTGAGCATAGGTGTCTTCTGTTCGGGGAATACCCTCCCCAAACGTCACGGAATCCCCCACAATGGCAATGCGATATTCGCCTGGTTGTTTGGGGCCATAGACAGTCCCAGGGGTTTTCGAACGAAGTCCCATGTTATCCGTATTAATGACGGCCATCCCACGCGCATGCGCTTGCACGAGATTGGGCTTATGAATATAGGGAATCTCCACGCTGGGTTCATAGGACGTATAAATCGGATCGTAAATGTGACGGTCCGAATATCCCCATATCCGGACTCCACTCTCCAAGAGGGGTACTGTCATAAAGAGCAGGTACCCACCGTATAGAACAGCCCTTGAAAATCTTTTCGGCATGGATCCTTTCCACCTAACTAGGCCAGTCGTTGCGGACTTCGGCCCGGCCCGGCAATGTAACCCACGAATTCTCCGGCCGCATGACAACATACGAGGAGCGCGAGCAGAGGCAAACTTCCAAAAACTTGTCCCAAGAACCTGGGTTTACTCACAAGTGCCCGAAGAGTAGACCAAAGAAGATACGGCGGAAGGATGGCCGTGGAGCCAAGACGAAGAATGTGCTCCATGCCCCCCAGGTGTTCGAGTCGAAACCCCGCGATAGATCGGCCGTTATGAAAGTGAGCGGCGAACGTGCGCCAAAAGCCATGTGACTGAACATGGGAGACCAGAAGACGATCATCGGCAATGAGTACTTCCCCTTCGTCCCGAAGTTGTCGGGTAAACAACATTTCCATCACGCCGAGTTGAGAAGCGATTCGATCAACAACCCGGCGCTTGTAGGAGATATTGGCCTGCAAACAAATTCGCTCGCTTGGGCCATTCCTGATCGGTGAAACAAACGGTGCGAATACCAGGAAAAAATTCGCCCAATCTATCAGTGACGTGGTCGCTCCATTCTCGACGGCTCCGCCAATGGCGGCTGCATCCGGATAGTCTTTGTGCGCTTGGATGATCTGCTCACACCAATTAGGTGTGACTCGACAATGATCCTCCGTAATAGCAATGATTTCTCCTCGTGCCTGACACATTGCGAGCTTCCGAAGACCGAAAACGGAGGCGTCCAGCTCTTTAAGCCAAATGACTCTCTCATAGGACTCTCTCCCCTCATCAGGCAACCCGCGACCATTGCCGTCCGCCACAAGAATTTCGGCACCGACTGTGGTTGCTTGGTCCATTAAAGAATTCAGGCAGGCGCGTATCTCCGGCCAGGGTTTCGTCGTTGCGACCACAATTGAGAGCGGTGGCCGCTTGGTGAAGTCTGTCGTCTGGCTGGTCGAATGAAGAGTTTCCGTTTGCATACTTATGAATCCTAAGCTCTGCCCAAGGCCACTTCCTGATAACAGCTTAAAGTCTCCAATGCCGTTTTTTCCCATCGGAATTTGGAAGCTCGCGCAAAACCCTCCCGCCGATACTGTTCACGGCTCGCCTCGTCATTGAGTAACTGGTGCATCGCTTCGGTCAAAGATTCCAGGTCATCCGGAGGGACCAGTTTCGCCGCACCTTGGAGGTTTTCTATTAAAGACGAGGTTTGCGAACTGATAGTGGGTGCCCCGCAGGCCATGGCTTCGAGCGGAGGAAATCCAAACCCTTCTTGTAAGGATGGATACACGAAGAGAGTGGCACCCGCGTAAAGCAGCGGCAGATCCTTTTGGTGAACATATCCCACCAAGTGGACTCGATTCTGCAGCTCCGGACTTTCAATCTGTTTCAACAGCTCAGCGTACCCCCATCCCAACCGGCCAACCAGCACCAAATGCTCCTTCGTTTTTCCCATGGTCACCAATCGCTTGTAGCTCTGGACCAGGATTTGAAGGTTCTTGCGGGGCTCGATGGTCCCGACATAGAGAATGTATGACGCAGGAAGGCCCAGCCGTTCAAGGGTCTTCCGAATGGCCTCTGGCGGATAGGCCGTGAATTCTTCGCCGATACCCCCTGGGATCACTCTCACCCTCGCGCGGGGAAGATCAGGAACCCAATGATAAATATCCTCTTGAGACGAGCGGGACGGAACGGTGATCGCATGTTGTGCCCGCCGAATACTCCTCAAGAGAAGCTGCCGATAAGCGAGACTGCGTCGCAGGGGAATGTGATAGTTGGGGAGGGTAAACGAGGTCATATCATGAACGGTGAGGACATGGTGCCGGCGGCCTCGTACCATGGGCATAATGAACGAAGGGGAATGCACCACATCGGCGCTCCACCATCCTGCGATGATTGGCAGCAGGCCCTGCTGAAACAGAAGCCGGACCGGCCTGGGCCGAAAACTGAGCGGAACAACTCGAAAGTTGCCTGGCAACAATCCGCAAAACCGGTTACGGTCTTCCCAATTCACATAGACTCGGTACTGGTTCGTTTGATCGACTTTCCCCAAATGAAGAACCAGTTGGATCATGTACCGGTCGACTCCTGTTTCGTCCGGCAACAAAGCCGTCAGGTCGAGTGCGAATCGTCCGATTCCATTAAGGATCGATGTCAATCCTTCATCACCCGCGATGGTAACAGAATCCCTCAATGATTCCACTCCACTATTCTTTGTTTTTCCTTCCTTTGTGATGTGAAGCACATTATTTCGATCTTACGGAGAGGAACGTGTTGGGTATGATGCCCTTTCAGAAGACAAGTCTGGACTGACCGGGGCGCTTGCCTGAAAAGAGCAAAGCCATCTGCCCCCGCATTTTTGGAGGAAACAGCCAGATTCCCGCAAACAATATGACATCCAGGGCAGACGGTGTTCCATACCGGTAGGCTTGTCGTAAAAGCAAGAACGACCCCTTTCGATTTCCTTCCTGCACGGCATTTGCACTCAGCCAGGTCATGAGAAACGAGGCGTAGGCTCTCTTTGTCACCAACGCCTTATTCTGGTTAATCCAGGCAAGGGAAAAGCGCCAATCCGTGTTGCTGCTGAGAGTGGGCCGTTTATCATCCCTGTGCCAAATGGCGAGCGGGGCAGTTTCAGGGACAAATTGCACACCTACCCCATTCAGTGTTGTCGCTCGAAGGACCCAGTCAAGGTCGTCATGTCTCTGCGCTTCCTTTCTGAAGGGAACGGCCAGTAAAAGGGCCTTCGCCGTAAAGATCGTGGAACTTTGTAAAATCGCCTCTCCTGCAAAAAGTTGAGTTCGGCAAAACAGATATTCGCTTATAGGCTCATTCGGCTTGGGGAATCTGGTCGGCCACACTAAATCCCTCATTTTATGACGCACAATCAGACGACATCCGATAATTGGATAGGGATGGCTGGACTGTTGCGCTATTTGAAGCTGGATGTACAGCTTTTGGGGCAACCATTCATCGTCATGATCAAGGAACGCCACCCATCGACTTCGGGCTTCTTTGACTCCTGCATTGCGAGCTTCTGCGGGTCCCAGATTGTGAGGCAACGGCTTGATATGTAATCTGGAATCCTTTATTGCTTTGAGGACCTCTAGCGTTTCGTCATCGGGGCCGTCTACTACAACGACAACTTCAATGGCCGTTAGAGTCTGCTCCAACGCGCTTCGTACGGCTCGCACGACTAAATGCGGCCTATTCCGGGTAGGAATCACTACCGAGACAAGCGGTTCAACGTCTGGCATATTATCCTTCTGCCAAGACCTGGGGAGAATGCCCGGGCGGAACTTGCGGCTTTCGGTCAACGACCTTTGCGGCCGGTTGCTTAACGGGTAATCCCATGGTACGAAGTAAATCCCGTGGCGTGCAAAACATGAGTTGTCTTGCTTTCCTTTGTTTCAGTAATCCCTCCAGATTCCGGCGACAGTTCTTGCCCCACCAGGGGTTTTGCAGCACATCCGACCGGATCGCGAACGCGAGGTATGGCCGTTCCAATTTTTGTAAGGTCTCCTCCACCGCCGGTTGAACAAGTTCCGGTGGCTCCCACAGCCGTAGGGTTCCGTATCCCGTGGGAATCGGCCCCGATGAACTCACATATTTCCGCAGGTATCGGCGCCATGTCAGTCCCTGCTCCGACATGACACCCGCCGCCAGGGGAATGCTCCACAGCCCCTCCGACCGACCCGTGTCAGGCTTTCTAAAATCTTCAACGGACGGTCGATAGGGACCCATTTTCATTGACCGATAATCCTGAGGCAATTCCGGCTCAGGCTTTTCACCTGGCTCAATCGTCAAATCGAACAGGCATCCCAAGTTCTCCAGCGTCCCACGAACCCGATCATCGAAATACCGGTTCCCCAGTCTGGCGGATTCACATGGTCTTCCAAATATGGATTCGAACGCCTTAAAGGATATGGATAGGCAATGCTCCAACCACGATGGATTTCCGTAGTCACTCACCCAACCTCGATGAGCCACATCCCATCGCCAGGCATGAGGATGCACTCCGTGTTCGTCACCTACCCGCACGGTCTCCGCGACCTCGGCATGGTATTGTCTCAGCGCCCAGTCGGCAGACCCGTACACTATCTCAATCTGGGGATCCACCCTCCAGAACCAATTCAGCCGGGCCGCCGCTCCGGTTGTGTCCGCCATATGAAGGCGGAACTCTTGCAGGTATGGGTAGAGCCGTTCAAAGCCCCGCCACGGGGCGGCCTTTTTGGGGTCTGGACGCTGGGGATCCGGCTCGACGTCGATGCATACAATCACCGGAATATGGTCATTCATGTGATTCATTCCTCGATTGAAATCTCCCCAAAAAAGTTACCCTCCAAGCCTCTCTAAACCGCCAGTTGCGGGATCACCGCTCTCCGGACATCACACCGACTCTCAGCGCAGTCATTACCGTTGGTCGATCCGCATCCATATTCCATTTTTGGGGCGCAAGGTCATCTGCGGTTTTGGCACGATCGTCTGCCCCGGCACCAACGTGAAGGCGAATCGTTGAGCGATAGCCGCCAACACTAAGACTCCTTCCATTTTGGCGAATGATTCTCCGATACAAACCCGGACACCTCCCCCGAACGGAAAATACGCCAATTTATGCCGTTCTTTTTTCGCTGACTCGCTGAATCGCTCCGGGTCGAACCGCTCTGGATTTGGCCAGTAACGAGGATTTCGATGCATGACATATTGGCAGAGATACAGTTTTGCTCCAGCGGGAATCGTGGCTCCGCTAGGAAGGGTTTCATCTTGTCGGGCTATGCGGATGAAGATCCATGTTGGCGGATACAGACGCATGGATTCGGCTAAGATCATTCCGGTGTAGCGAAGTTTAGGTAAATCATCGGCACAGGGGACACGACCGCCCAACACTTCGCGCAGCTCCGCTAGTAACCTGGTTTCAACTTCCGGATGTTGAGAGATGAGATACCAGGTCCAACCCAGCCCATCGCCAATAGTTTCATAGCCCGCACTGAAGAGAGTCAGCATTTCATCACGGATCTGCCTGTCAGTCATTCCCGTTCCATCATCGTATTCGGCCTTCATGAATAACGACAACATGTCGTGACGAGGCCCAGTGAGGTCACGCCTTTTGTGGATCTCACGATTAATGGTGTCATCGATTCGCTTCCTCGCCTGCTGATATTCACGCCTTAACTTTGGAGGGAGGTATTCAGGAAACGGAAGCAGTGAGAAGTACACATGTTCCACATATTTCTTCCTGGTGGTCAGGGCTGTGGCAAATTCCCCCGAGCGATCATCAAAATCATCGCCCAACACGGTCCTGATAATATTGTGTTGGGCCAGGGCCATCATTTCTGCTGTGATATTCAGTTCGGTGCCAGGTTTCCACACGGCCATTCTCGTTTCGGCACCATTGGTGATCGTTTCGGCAAAGGCCTGAATGGGCGTTCGGTAGAAAGCGGGTTGCATCATCCGCCGCTGCCTGAGATGGGCTGCCCCTAGACTGGTCAACAACCCTTCGCCGGATAATCGTTTACCTCTTGCGCTGGTGAGCCGCGGGCCTTTGTCATAGTTCTCAGGATTCGTCACCAACACATGTTTAATGTCCTCCGGATTATTCAGCAGAAAGGTGGGCTCCCCGATTTTCAGTTTCACCACATCGCCATACTGAGCCGCGCATCGGGAGAGAAATCCGAGTCTGTCACGCAGAAAATCGGGCAGATGCCCCAGGAGGGGATATCCCCAGGGGCCGGAAGGTACCGTCTGTTTGTTATCGTTGCTCATAAGTTGTGCTCCCCGGCCATATTTAATGAAGGAGGAATCCTTTTCCCTTGCCAATGTCTCGAATGAGTTGTAGGTAGCGTTCCAGATACCGTTGCTGGGAATAAAACTGTGTATACCCTGCACGCGCGCGTTGTCCGAGAGTCTCACGGAGCTGGGAGTCTGTTGCCAGCATGGTCAGGGCGTTATGCAGTTCTTCACGGGAGTTATACACAAATCCTCCGCCCGTCTTATCAATCGCTTCACGACTCCCGCCTGCATTATGGACGAGGGCTGGCGTGCCATACGCAAAGGCTTCGAGGACGGTTAAGGGGAACACCTCCGGTGCCAGCGACGGAAGAACCAACGCCGTTGCCTTCTGATACAAAAGCCCGAGTTGTTCTTGGGAAAGAGGGCCTAGGAACTGAATGTGACGGTGCTCGGCGTATTGCCCACGAAGCGTGAGCAATAAGTCGCCGTCTCCAACAACCAGGAGTTCGTATTCGCTGAGCGCAGCGAATTCTTCCAGAAGGATGGCAATGCCTTTCGAGGCTGTGATCCGGCCCACGTATAGAAAACATGGGCGCTCTTGAAGAATGACTTTGCCGTTCAATTCCGGATTCAACCTGGAGAAGGTTGGCAGGACATGGATTGGTGGGGTCTGTCCGAGAGCTTTATGACGTTCTGCCGTGTATTGGCTCGGCGATAAGATGACATCAACATTGGCTAGGCTTTGCTCAATGAGACCGGTGTATCGCCAGAGTTGCGGTGGAATGCCCGACCGGAGACAGCACCGGATACACTGCGGCGAATCACAAGCCTTGGTATGGTTTTTCCAGAAACTATGCATCGGACACAGGAGCCAGTGCTCATGCAGGGTATACAGATTCACTCGTGCCTTGCTCATGCGCAACACTCCAGGCCCACCCACCAATGAAATATTGTGAAAATTCACCACATCGAAATCGCGGTCAAAAATGACCCGGAGTTCTCGTACCTTTGGACCAGGCTGACCTGTCTGTTGGGTGATGAGAGGGGAGAGAAATCCCACTGGACTGTGCAAGCGATGAACAAGAATTCCGTCATTCGTTTCCGAATGACCAGACCCCGGCTTGTTCTGCAGTCGATAGGCATCTTCGCAATGCACAACTTCAACCTGATGGCCCTCGGTCGTGAGCGCACGAGCGAGTGCCTGTACAAAGATGGCGTCACCCCCGAAATGGTAGGGAGGATAAAAGGTGGTGACCATGCAAAAGCGCATCAGAAATCCCTTCAGGACCTTTCGCCGGGTGACTCATATGCCATACTTTGCGCCACCTCGGTCATTCCATCATGGACACATTACTCCAATCGAAACCGACGACCCTGTTACAAATTGTTTATTCGGGAGTCAACCATAGACATCGTTCAGGCGTCAGCGATATGCCGTCTCTCCTATGGTTTGACCGCGGTACGCAGCCAGCATGCCGGGGATCTCCAGGACGTGTGACACAACGGTGAGAGCCAACGCCAGGGGTAGCTCATACGTCTTCACGTTGTAATAGCGAAAACAACGAAGGCAATCGCGAACGCTGTCGAAAGTCTTTCCCGCCACGATCAACGGAATGACAAGGATCCCGGCGCGGACTAATTGCGCAAATGGAAGGCGGTCATCGCGAAGGCGAGTGACGACGGTGCTATAACCGTGATTACGTCGTATGTCCCGCTCCATTGGCCATCCTTCAAAATCGTGTACCACCACCAGATCCGGGTCAAACAACAGAGTCGCACCGTTGCGCAGAAAAGCCTCTGACTGTATTCGTGACGCAAAAGCACCAAGACCTTCGGGAAGTGGATGGTGACGATAGGCCTCACGCCGAAAGCAGGCGGCGTTGCCAGAGATGAATCGAGTAGTGCCGCGGCGTCCAGGATCAAGATATGACCGTGCTAAAAGACCCAGAACACGTTCCATGCGTGACCGTCCGGGATACAGGGTCCTGGCGCTGACGGCTGCAACATCAGGATACTCGGCAATGTCGGTCCGTAACACCTTCAACCACGACCGATGTGGGATGCAGTCGGCATCTATGATGGCCACCCAGTCGCCGGTGGAGGCTTCCACCGCCCGGTTCTTCAATTCATAAGACGATTCAGCGTCGATGTACAGGACCCTCATGTTGGGAACCATCTCCAATACATCGCTCGGAATCCGGCCTTTGAAACGCGAGGACTCAACGAGGATGAACTCTTCCGCAGGCTTTCCCTCTTGATCCGCCCATGACCGTAAGGCGCGACGCAAATCCTCACACGATTTCTCCTCGCCAGCCGCATAATCCGATACCACGATGACCGATAGGCTGGCCTGCTTGTCATCCGTTGCTTGTCGTTCCATAGCATGAACTCCTTCTGCAGTTTAATTCTCGTGATCCCCAGGTCCTTCAGGATCTGAAAACGTGCTACGCATGAGCCGAGATTCCTTGCTAACCGTTACCACCGGAGTCGTCTAACCCCTGGACCGCATAGACCACGACCCACCACGGGCTGAATGACGTACGTGCCGACAACACAGACAGTGCCAGTAACAATATCTCTCGGTCGAAATACCGGCTGCCATTAGTCCAAGGCTGCAGCGGAGCCTTTGATTGAAGCCTAATCGGAAGGGTCGGCGACGGGGTGATTCGCGGCGGATTCGCGGCCGAAGAGGATTCTTCCGCCCCTATCGGCAAACGCCAGAAACACTTGGTATCCTCACTGAAAAAAACTCTATCGTATGTTGGGTTATCTCACCGCGGATCATTCGATTGATCACCTGACCGGCAA
>WHTE01000040.1 GCA_009377845.1 Nitrospirales bacterium
ATTTGGCTATGGCGCAGGTGCCGCTATTTTAGAGCGATCGGTAAGTTCCGACGTTGGAATCGTCAGCATTCGAATACATGCCGACGGGAATTATCATGATCTGGTCAAGATTTCCGGAGGTGGTTCTCGTCAGCCCTTGTCTCAAGCAGTACTCGATTCCAGCGGGCATACCTTAAGAATACGGGGTTCACAGTTGTTTCGAATTGCAATCCGGCGGTTAGGACAGGCTGTCAGCGACCATTTGGAACAGGAAAAATTGGTGGTTTCACAGCTCGACCAGTTCATTTTTCATCAAGCCAATGGGCGGATGCTTGCCCAGTTTTGCAAAAAACTTGGCGTTCCTTCTGATCGGTGTATAACGATGATCGAGCAGGTCGGTAATACCTCCTCGGCCTCATTGCCCATGGCCTTGGATCGAGCCAATCGAGATCGGCGGCTGAAGACGGGCTACCGGATCATGTTGGGTGCGTTTGGCGGAGGACTGACGTGGGGCACCGCATTGGTTCGATGGGGTTAAATTGGTCTCTGAAATTTTTAGCCCTGCTGTTCGAGACAAGCTTTGGTGAATTTGGTTGACGATACCTCGCGATTTGGCCTATCGTGCGCGAAAAGGAAGATAGTGAGGTAATCTGAACGATAGAAGGAGAAAAGGAGGGTGCGTTGAAAATTTTCCTGGCCAATCCTAGAGGGTTTTGTGCGGGGGTAGATCGAGCGATTGAAATCGTCGATTTGTCTTTGAAGACCTACGGTGCGCCAATTTATGTCCGGCATGAAATCGTGCATAGCCGCCATGTGGTCGAGGCCCTCCGTGGAAAGGGCGCTATTTTTGTGGAAGAACTGAATGCGGTGCCCGATGGCGCCATAGTCATTTTCAGCGCGCATGGTGTTGCAAAAGAGGTTTGGGAAGAATCCACGCGACGAAATTTGAAGGTTATTGATGCCACATGCCCCTTGGTCATCAAGGTGCATAACGAAGTGAATCGGGACTACTCCAACGAATATGAGTTGATCCTGATTGGCCACGCGGGGCACCCGGAGGTCGTGGGAACTCTCGGACAGGTGCCCGATAAATTCCATTTAGTCTCGTCCGTAGAAGATGTCGTGACCTTGGAAGTGGAAAATCCCCTTCACTTATCGTATGTCACTCAAACGACGTTGAGTGTGGATGAGTGCCGGGATATTGTTGAGGCATTACATCGTCGGTTTCCGGGTATTAAGGGTCCACACCAGGAAGATATTTGTTATGCCACCCAAAATCGCCAAAATGCCGTCAAAGAGCTGTCTCGTTTTGTGGATGTTATTCTGGTGATCGGGTCTCCAAATAGCTCTAATTCCAATCGATTGAGAGAATTAGGCGAGCGGTGTGGAATCTCTTCGTATCTCATTGATTCATATCAGGATATTCAGACTCGATGGCTGGAAGGTGTTCAAGCAATAGGCATTGCGGCAGGGGCCTCGGCTCCAGAAGTGTTGGTGACTCAGGTCATTAAGTTTTTGAAGGAGCAAGGGGCCGATACAGTTGAAGAGTTGACCGTTGTGGAAGAGAATGTTGAATTTCTTCTTCCCAAAGAATTGCTAATGGCCAAAGGCAAGCGGTAAGTCCCTATACATAATAGATGTTCCATCTCCCGAGGAGATCGAGTTTGTTTTTTTTTGAATTTTTCCTTCCTCTCGTTCCCAATATACTGAAATAGCCGGATCTATCTGGTTTACCAGGAACCCGTCATGGGATGGTTGTCCTGAGGTACACTGCCTGGTTTTGTCCTAGTGGCATGAGCCTTGGGTTCCTCAGTACGTCAAGATATTGGATAGGAAGGCGGCCATGCCCACAGTATTTTGTGGATTTTTTTGATTTTTCCTTTTCCTTATGGTACAGATTTGATTCAAATTGGTGTCCTGTCATCCACCCGCTTCTGGGAGGGAATATGTATCTGCGTACCCTAGTAGTCAATGGGTTTAAATCGTTTGCTGAAGCCAAAATAGATTTCCCTAACGGGATAACGGCCGTCGTCGGTCCCAACGGCACAGGGAAGAGTAATATTGTGGATGCCATTTTGTGGGCGATGGGTGAGCAAAGCGTCAAGAGTTTACGAAGTGAGCGAATGGAAGACGTCATTTTTAATGGGACTGAGCAACGCAAACCCATGGGAATGGTCGAAGCCTCGCTCATTTTTTCCGAGGTCATGCCTCGTGAGTTGGAGCCCGTCTCGGCCCTCCTGGAAGGGCTTGATCAGACTACGGATGTCATGATTACGCGCCGGCTCTACCGTGAGGGGGACAGTGAGTATTATTTCAATAAGATTCCGTGCCGACTCAAGGATATTCGAGGATTTCTCTGGAATGCCCGGGCGGGAGCCCGAGGACAGTCTGTGATTGAACAGGGGAATATTGAACAGTTGCTCAGCGCATCCCCACAGGAACGGCGTGAGTTTATTGAGGGCACTGCAGGCATTATTCGTTATAAAAAACAGAAGGTGGAGGCGTTACGGAAATTACAAAGCACGGAAAATAATCTCTTGCGGGTGCGGGATATTCTGGGGGAAGTCAGACACCAGCTTCGGACACTCAACCGGCAGGCGAAACAGGCGGAGGAGTATCAGGCACTTCTCCGTGAAGCTCGAGAACTTGAGGTGCAGTTATTGACATCCGATTTTCATCGGTTTTTTCAAGAGCAGTGTCTGTTTGAGAAGGAATTACATGAATCCGAAAGCCAGGAAATGTCCTGCCTAGCTGAAGAGGCTCGCCTGGTAGCCGAACAACAACAGATCCAGTTAGAGCTGGCTTCGACCAGCGAAACTCTCAAGGAAACCCAGGATCGGTTTCGGGAGATTGAGCAACGAATGTCCCAAGCTTTTACGGCGATTCAGATTGAACGCAACCGGCTGGAACAATATGAACAGCAGCATGAACAGGTCATGGAGGAGCGAACTCGGCTGAATGGGGAGGGACAAGAAGCCACAGGTTCGTTGGAATTGCTGAGAGACCGTCTTGCACACATTCGGTGTGAGATTGAGATTCTTTCCGTAACCCTGGAAGAAGGCGAGGGGAATATGGCCGACCTCGTGGTCCGGCGTCGAGAAACAGGAGAGAAGGTCGATAAGGGGCGAGAAGCGATTTTGGCTTTGGCTGTTGAAAAAACGAATCTGGAAAACCGCTTGCAAAGTATTGCGGAAGGACAGAGTTCGATGGCCCGCCGGATAGAACGTCTGGCGGCGGAGTGTACTCAATCTCAGACGGATCAAACGAAGCTTCAAGCCGAAGGTGAAACCCTTCGACAGCAACGCTCCACTCTAGAATGCCAACTTGAAGGGCTCAGAAATAATCAAGAACGATTGGAAGTGATCCTTCAAAGTCAACGAGAAACCCGGGAAGAGCTTGATGGGAAAATTCTTGAACTCCAAACGCAGGCTGCCGGCTCCGAATCTGAATTGCGTGCCCTTCAAAGTGTGTTTCGCGAAGAATTAGGGTATGGCCATCGCGGGGAGGGTGATGAAGCCTCCATTCGCGTCGCCTGTTCGTCGATTCAAGAGGCTCTGGCAGAGCGGATGGAAGTGCCGGAGGAAGTTGAAAAAGCCATAGAAGCGGTTATGGGTGAGCGATTGCAGGCGTGGATTGTCCAGTCGGCACAAGAGGCGGAAATGGCGATTGAGCAATTTAGACAACAGGAGTGGGGAAAAGGCAGTTTTATCCCTTTAGATATACCACGCGAGGGCAATAATGATGTTCCTGCGGAGTGGTGGGGTGTGTTGCAGCACGACACTGAGGTGCGAGGGCTGGCCGTGGATTTTGTCCAAGTTCCAGACCATTTGAGACGGGTGGTGGATGCCTTGTTAGGGAATACGGTCATCGTCAAGTCATTATCAGGGGCTTTGAATGTCATGGCCTCATATTCCTGGTTTCAAGGGAATGGCCCGCTTCTGGTCACCTTGGGCGGAGAACTGGTGTCTTCCTCAGGGGTTATCAGTGGCGGATCCGGCGGTGAAGCCGGCGGATTATTACACCGCCGACGAGAGATTCTCACATTGGAAGAAAAGCTGAAAACTCTCGCGGTGGGGTTGGAGGAGGCCAAAGCGAACCGGAAAACGCTCATTCAGGAAATTGAGCATGTGTCGAGGCAACTTGAGGAAGCCACCTTGTCCATTCGCGAAATGGAATTTCACATGTTGACGATCCAAAAGGAAGCCTTCTCAAAGGAACAGGCTCTTCCCGATCTTCTCCGTCGGTTAGATGTGCTCCAGCAGGATCGATTGACGGAAGAGGCGGAATGGGGCCGGTTGCAAGTTGAGGAAGTGGAAGTTCGGACCCGGCTCGAGCATCTCAATCAGACACGGGCTCATGAGGATGGGGCTCTTCGTCAATTGCTGGATTCACTGAATGAATTGGATCGGGAGCGACAAGACTTGTCTCAAAGTCTCAATGACACTCGAATGAATTATCAGACTCTGAAGACCCAGTGGGACCATGAACAGGGTAACGTCGAACGGATTGAGCGGGAAGAGGAGAACCGGAAAACCCGCATTCAACAGATTGACCGTCAATTGGAACACCTCTTTCTGCAAAGCCGAAAGAGTCAGGAGGAACGACTCAAAAATGAGGGCTTCGTAGAAGAGTTAGACCTACAGAAGGAGTCAATTGGTGGAACATTACTGGAGCTTCAGAACTGTTATACAGGATTGATGGAGGGGGTCAAACGACTGGATGGTCTGATTGGACGGGCTCGTGAAGCGTTGAGCCACATCTTCAAGTCCCGAGTGCCGATTGAGGGGCGCTTAGCGGAGGTCCGTACGAAACTCCATGCGGTTCAAGAAACTCTGAACATGACCTACGAAATTTCGACGGATGACCTGAAAAGCCCCCAGGATGCGAAAAATAACCCTGACGTGCTGAAAGATGGCGAGCAACCTTCTGCTGATGAGGGACCGGATCAATGGAGAGAGCAGTTGCAGGGTATTCGGAAAAAATTGGAACGTATCGGTCCGATTAATTTGGCCGCGATCGAGGAACATGCTCAATTAGAAGAACGATATCAATTTTTGTTGGCGCAGGAGAAAGATCTGGCCGGTTCTATCCATTCTCTTCAAGAAATCATCCAGCGACTGAATCAGACGACCAATAAACTATTTGCCGAAACCTTTAAAGAGCTGCAAGTGAAATTCAACGAAGTATTCTCAGCATTGTTCGCTGGAGGGCGGGCTGAACTGATTCTGGTAGAAGACTTTCAGGAGGGGCAGGAATCCGAAACGCCCCATCTCGAACCAGGTGTGGAAATTGTTGCCCAACCTCCAGGAAAGCGCTTGAAAAATCTCAGCATGCTCTCTGGCGGTGAGAAGACTATGACTGTGATGGCTCTCCTGTTTGCGAGTTTTTTGATTAGGCCTTCTCCATTTTGTGTTTTGGATGAGGTGGATGCACCCTTGGATGAAACCAATGTAGTCCGGTTTGGTCAATTTTTGCGCCAAATGGCGGACCGGTCTCAATTTATTGTGATCACTCACAATAAACGAACGATGGAAATTGCCAACTCCTTATTCGGCGTGACGATGGAGGATCCTGGGGTTTCGAAGTTGATTGCTGTCCGGCTTCATGAGTTAGAAGAGGTTGGCTGACCATACTCAGTCTCCATTAAGTCTAAAGAGGGGGCAGTCGTCCTTTCCTGGGATTTTTTAAAGAAAAAGCCCCTTCCTTAAAAGATTAGGAAGGGGCTTTTTGTAAAGCAGGTTTTTTTAATGGTTTGTTAATTTCGAACGCCGCTCCAAACTTTCGCTGCGTCAATTTCTTTGTCCGGGTTCAGTTGTTTGGCCTTTTCCAATAGGGTGTCAGTTGTCTCAGGTACGGCTGGATCAGGTACGCAGCAATCGTCGACCGGACAGACAGCCGCACATTGAGGCTCATCAAAATGACCGACGCACTCTGTGCATCGCTCATAGGTAATCACGTACACCGTATCTCCTTCTCCTTGACCTTCACCGACTTTATTGCCTTTTTCTTCAGCTGCACTCCGCGTTTCAAAAATTGCCTCATTTGGGCATTCGGGGAGACAGGCACCGCAATTAATGCATTCTTCAGTAATTAGCAACGACATAATTCCTCCTTAGGGGACAAATAAACCGTCATGTCAATGTAGTAAGCCAGAGTCCACAATCCTTGACGAAATTTATTCTGATATTAGGACAAAAAATGCACACTTGGTAGATTTTAACGATAGAAATTTCTTTGCGTCAACCGTACAGAAGACCTATCAGCTAAGCCATTCGGACCCGTTGCATGATCAGGGTTCTTGGGAATCTCTTCACAAAGAATTGGAGGCCATCAACATGGGAAATTTCGGTTTTCTCCTATTTGCTTTGGTCCCGGTGATTGATCTGACCTTGACGAACGTATGAGCGATTGTTATTGCAGCGAGGCAACCTCTTGTGATGATATTAGTCGCTTTCGACAGGCATGTATACATGTCAGCTATTGACGGATGGGAATGAATAGCTCTGTGCTTGAAAATGAGGAGTTGGCATGATGCACATCGAGACGCTTTCGCTATAAGGAGTTGTTTGCCTGACATGCTTCCTGGGTTTTGGCCCATTCCTCGTTTCTCTCCCTTGCCTCCCTATGAAAACGGCTAATTCCAAATCTTCGGTTTACTCCGGCTATGCGGCCCTCACGACTGCAGCTGTGGTTTGGGGAGGGTCTGTTGTGGCGCAGAAAGTAGCCTTAGATCCTTTTTCGCCCGTGGAGACTTCGGTTTTTCGAGGGATAGGAGCACTGATAATCCTCATTCCTCTATGGAGATGGAAAGAAGGGGTTGTCTCCTTTTCAGGAAAAGATTGGCGGAATTTTTTTCTATTGGGGTTGGGGGTCTTGGGAAACCACCTGTTCGTGCTATTTGGGCTGCAATTTATCGGGGCAGGGGCAGCCGGCATCATTATTGGTGCAAGCCCGGCAATTACGGCCTTCCTGTCCTCTTTAATTCTGAAGGATGTTTCCCTTCGTGTCATTTGGCTTGGTTGCCTTGTGTCGTTTTTGGGGGTGTTGAGCATTACTGGGCGTAGCGCTGTGGATGGGGTTGGTTCTCATCCCCTGGTCGGGGGGCTCCTGGTGTTGTCCGCCTTAGTCAGTTGGGCACTGTATACGATTGGCTGTCGAAAAACCATGGAACGGTTTTCTCCGATGACCGTGACGTGGACAACTCTTATGGTCTCTTTGATGTTTGAAATTCCTTTATTGGCCATAAATCACAAAGTGTTGGTGTCAGGAATGGAGACTGTTCCGGTTTCTGGTTGGATGGCACTCCTGTATGTCATGGTGTTTGCCACGGCTTTGGGTCAACAGGCCTGGTTGCATGGTGTAAAGGGGGTAGGCCCTTCCAGAGCGGGGATTTTTGGAAATCTTATCCCAGTTTCCGCATTGTTTTTTTCTCTGATAATTTTGGGAGAACCGGTTGGCATGAGAGAAATAAGTGGGATAGGATTGATTCTGCTAGGAGTCTGGTTGGTTGATCGCCAATCCCGTGCAGTGTTCTAACCAGGTAAACGGGCAAGAGGCGAACACAGAGAAAGCGAGCACACGATGTTGAAGGAACGGATTGAAGAAGTCACGCACATGAACGAGTTATTTTACCGGGCGTTTGAACAGCTGGATGTCGCTCTTATGGATTCCATATGGGCTCATCAAGAGTATGTGACCTGTATTCATCCAGGTTGGAGTATTCGGGTCGGGTGGCCGGCGGTCAGGGACTCTTGGGTGGTCATTTTCAATAATACGTTTTCTATGGAATTCGAACTGACAGAATTACAGGTGCAAGTTGCCGCGGATGTTGCGTGGGTGATTTGTACGGAAAACATTACCAGTCGGGTTGGGGAAAATCCGCAGAATAGCCGGGTGGTATCGACCAACTTATTCGAGCGGATCGGAGATGAATGGAAAATAATCCATCACCACGGATCACCGTTAATGGAATAAGTCCCGTACGCCTCTCTGCCGTGAGCTGCCAATGGGCATCCGTTCTATTGATATCATACCGAAAAACTTCACCCCTCCTCCTCTCGATATCAACAGGGAATTCGTTTGAGCAGGGCTCTGGTCAAAGTGTTTGAGCTGAAAAGCGTAGATGGGGAGGATGAGATCAGGAGGCAGACGGACTTGAAACGGTTTGCGCCCATTCTTCAACAATCGCATCTCGCTCCTCCATGCTCATGGCACTGTATTTTTTAAACATACCCAGCCCGCCTTTTTTTTTGCGCCATGCGACAAAGTGTAAAAAGTGTTCCCTGCACAATGACTGAGTTCCTGCAGGGGCGTATAGGGGTTCGGTGCACCCTCCAATCAAACACGAATCAGCATTCATGACCTGGTCCTCCTGTAGTTCTTTCAGGGCAGCATTCTGGAATCGAAGTATGCCGAACTGCGGGGCGAGAAGGCAATCGAGCACGCCATGACAAAAGGGAATTATACGTGAATCCCATTAGTAGGGTGGCTGCGTTCCTTGCTTTCTCCGGCAGATGGCGGGTATCGTAGGCACCCGGTTCAAGCTAGCTCATCAGGCATGTATTGTCAGTGTCGTTGAAGAAAGGAGAGTGTTTTGTGTTGACTGCTCAAGATGTTTTTGAACAAACGAGAGAAGCGGCGTTACGCGCAACGGGTCCGGATGAACGGGCTCTACAAATTGATTATCCGGCCTTGGCAACCAAGATTGAACGCGCTCTGGCAGGTCGTAAGATTCACCTTCTGCATGTTAATGAATTTTTGCCGGAAGGATATGAGGATCAAGGGCGTTTTAACGTCGTGGTCATGACGTCCGGAAACGTCCTATTTGATATGGTTATCGGGGACTCGTATTTTCGGTACGACATTTTTTCTTGCTGTGATTTGGATAAAATTCAACTGATTGATGGGACATGGGACAATAAAGAAAAACGCACGGAAGAATCGTTTCTCAGTCTACGGTTGATGCATGGGGATGAAGCGCATATTCTTTTAGCTCTCAAGGACGATCAGCGTCCCACTGTATTGTCTTTTGCTGATAAAGCTTCTCACGGCCGGCATCCCGAAAAAACCTGATAGCTTTTTAGGCGGCGGGGCAAGACGATTGTTTCTAAAATCTCGCAATCGTCATTGATGGGCAGTAAACGGCAAGGTGCTGACAGAGGCAGGGAAGCGGTGGCCCTGGATTTCTATGTCCAGTTTGGTATGGGGTTGGGTAAAGTCCCGTAATGGAAATCCAAAGGCAATCGGTTTTTTTACCAGAGGGGAATATATGGAACTAGTCACCCATCCCACTTCCCGTGTTCCGCTGAAAAGTTTCGCTCCAGCTTCCGGAACGTGTTGGTCTTCTGCTTCAATAATCAACCCGACCATCCGCCGTTTGACAGATCCGTAGGTATCCATCCTGGCAACGACTTCCTGGCCAGGATAACATCCCTTCGATAAACTAAAGCCAATCCCCTCCAGGTTCGCTTCAGGAGGAACAATTTTTTCATTCAAGTCTGGTCCCAGGCGAGCCAATCCCCCTTCAATCCGGGACGTCTCGAGTGCCTCCCTTCCGACTGGTTGAAGGCCTCCCTGTTGTCCGGTCTTTAAGAGATGAGACCAGAGAGCGGGAAGAACTTCGATCGGTACAAACAATTCGTAGTCCTGTTCACCGGTTTCTTCCGTGCGAGCCATAAATCCTTGTATCTTACCTAACGTGAATGTGAGAGTGTCTAAGACTTGGAGCGGGCCCACTTCCATATCGAAAGCTTGCTTAAGGACATCCGGACCTTTCGGTCCAGTAACCAGAAGAAGCCCCCAACTATCCAGGGCATTGTGGAGTTTGGCCTTTGTCCCATAGAGCAAAAATTTCCGAAGGGTCTGATAGGTCTGGTCACCCACCTCTCCGACATCCTCAATGATCAGCGTATCGGGTTGGAGAAAGACTCGGAAATAGGAGAGGATTTTTCCTTTATGATTCATCATGGCGGAGTATCGGCCCTGACCGGGTTTGAGAGGAAGGATATCATTGCTGATGATGTTTTGGAGCCATGTGACCCGGTCATCGCCCGTGACGAGTATTTTTCCTCGTAAGGACAGGTCTGCGAGGCCAGTCCGCTGATGAATGGCCTCATACTCCAAAAGAGGATTGCCGTAATGAAAGGGAACCTCCCACTCGCCACAAGACTGAAACGTGGCTCCCAGAGCTTGATGCTGCTTGTGAAGTGGAAGGGTTTTCATGAAGCGGCTGAGGCAGTGATTTCCTCGAACAGAGCAAGTGTCCGGGAAGAGAACTCATTGCGGGAGACGATTTTTTGAATCCCAAGTTCTTTAGCAAGTTTCCACGTTCCGACCTCTTCATGATTGGCGAAGGCCAGAATGGGCAATGATTGTGTTTGGGGTTGTGCTTGTATGGATTTCAAAATTTCGGTGGCATTGAGACGGTCATCATTCATGTTGATAATGATGCCCATGGGCCGGCTTTGAAGAGCTTTTTGGAGCCAGTCATCTCCGCTACGAAGACGTTCCAGCTTATAGCCATGGGGTAAAAAGGCATCACGAATTTTGGTATAGAAGAAGATATCACTGACGGCGACAAGAATAGTTTTAGTATCGGGCATCATAATAAGGCCTTTAAATATTTCTAGTTCATGAGTGTCAGAATACGCATAAGCGCTTGTTTTGCCGTCTTGTATTCCGGGTTGAGGGCCAGGGATTTTTTGTAGGCATCTACCGCCTGATCCCATTCGCCCTTTCGCTCGTGTACCCGGCCGATGTTCATATGAGGAAAGGCTGGATTTTCATATCGTTTGGCTTTCATGGCTTTTTCTAGCCAGGGAATGGCATCTTCCAGCTGGTTTAACTCAATGAGGTAGGCCCCGATATCGTTGTAGGGATTTCCAAATTCGGGGTCTTGGCGAATGGCCCGGTGGCACTCCTCAATGGCTTCGTGCAACTGCCCCATGAAACTATAGGCCCATCCTAAGAAAGTGTGTGCTTCCGCGGTCGGGAACCTGTCGATGGATTGCTTGTATAAATCCACTGCTTCTTCCAGTTGCCCCTTCATTTGGAGTTCATAGGCTTGCTGAAACAGGTTCCAGGCTGCAACCTTATCCTCTTCTTTGCCTTCACCCTGGTCTAGAAAATCTTGAATATCCATGGGAAATCGTCTTTTGCTCAATCCTTCTTGAATACTTTGGAAATCGGGTATTATTCGCCTTTGAGTTTTTGTCGAACCAATTCAGCCGCCCGTCGACCGGAAAGCAGCATAGACCCGAACGCCGGTCCCATGCGGGGACTACCATCAACCGCTGCTACGGCCAAGCCGGTAACAAAACAGTTTGGATAAATTTCACGGGTATTTTCTACCACCAACGCTTCCGATCGCGCCACCCACATGGCCCCGTTTCCAGGAACTTTATGGTACAGGTTCCGTTTGTGGAGGAGATCGACGACGACTGCATCATGACCGGTCGCATCAATTACGATTTGACTTTCGAGTGCAATGGGATCCACGTGAATCATATCATGCCCGGCCATTTCCACGGTGGAATTATTCACCACTACCCCTTCTAGATGGTCTTGCCGAAGAATTAAATCCACGACTTTTGTGAGATTCATAATCTTCACGCCAGCTTCATAGGCAGCGGAAATGAGCCGGCTTGTTACATGAGGCGGATCGACCATGGTCATCCCCGGGCAGTCTTTGATGGGTTTAAAGGGAATGCCCAATTCTTCAAGAATCCGATCCGCTGGTTCGCAAATTGTGGCTTTATTCATGAGGAAGCCGCCCGACCAAAAGCCGCCTCCAAGAGCCAGGGATTGTTCGATGAGCAGAGTCCGGAAGCCGGTAGCGGCGAGATCCCTGGCACAGAGAAGCCCGGACGGACCACCTCCCACGATGATGATATCGCTTTCAATCAGCGAATCGAATTCTTTGTAATATTCCCGGGCAATGTGACGGGTGATGTCCCGTTCTCGTAAAGGAGCGAGATTAATCGGATTCATATGGGAGCTCCAGGTAATTTTTCGTTTATATTATAATACTTAAGGTAATCATGCTTTGGTCTTGGTCTATTCTCACGCTCACATCGGGCACGTTTTGTTTCCGGCATTGATCTCTGCAGTTTTACAGATACAGGTCTCCACCGGTTTTTCGGAATTCTTCAGACTTTTCCTGCATGCCTTGTTTGAGCGCGGCATCATCGGCCAATTGTTTTTCAGCGGCATACTCGCGAACGTCCTGGGTAATTTTCATGGAGCAAAAATGCGGGCCACACATGGAGCAGAAATGCGCCAGTTTGGCTCCCTGAGCGGGGAGCGTGGCATCATGAAAATCTTTGGCCGTTTCCGGATCAAGGGATAAATTGAATTGATCCTGCCATCGAAATTCAAACCGTGCCTGGGATAAGGCATTGTCCCGGTGTTGTGACCCCGGATGCCCTTTGGCCAAATCTGCGGCGTGCGCCGCAATTTTGTAAGCCATAACTCCGGCTTTCACGTCTTCTTTGTCCGGCAGGCCAAGATGTTCTTTGGGCGTGACGTAACACAGCATGGCGCACCCGTACCAGCCGATCATAGCCGCGCCGATCGCCGAGGTGATGTGGTCATAGCCTGGTGCGATATCGGTGGTGAGGGGACCCAGGGTATAGAAAGGGGCTTCGTCGCAGGCGGCAAGTTGCCGGTCCATGTTTTCTTTGATGAGTTGCATGGGGATGTGCCCCGGCCCTTCAATCATGACTTGCACGTCATGTTTCCAGGCGATTTTGGTGAGTTCTCCCAGGGTTTCCAGTTCGGCAAATTGGGCCGTGTCGTTGGCGTCCGCCAAGGAACCTGGGCGAAGGCCGTCGCCTAAACTAAATGACACATCATAACTTTTCATGATCTCGCAGATTTCTTCGAAATGCGTATACGCGAAATTCTCCTGATGGTGAGCGAGGCACCATTTGGCATGGATGGAGCCGCCGCGTGAGACAATGCCAGTCATGCGGGAGGCCGTCAGAGGGACATAGGCCAAGCGAACGCCAGCGTGGATGGTGAAATAATCCACGCCTTGCTCTGCCTGCTCCACGAGGGTATCCCGAAAGATCTCCCAGGTGAGTTCCTCCGGCTTTCCTCCCACTTTTTCTAAGGCCTGGTAAATAGGCACTGTTCCAATGGGTACCGGGGAATTTCGAATAATCCACTCCCGGGTTTCATGGATATTTTTCCCTGTGGAGAGATCCATGACGGTGTCCCCTCCCCACCGGATCGACCAAATCAATTTTTCGACTTCTTCTTCAATAGATGAGGAAACGGCAGAATTCCCAATGTTGGCGTTGATTTTCACCAAAAAATTTCGCCCGATAATCATGGGCTCAATTTCCGGATGATTGATATTGGCAGGGATAATGGCCCGACCTCGAGCGACTTCATCCCGAACAAACTCAGGTGTAATGTAGGAGGGAGTTGCGGCGCCCCAATTTTGGCCAGGATGCTGTGCCACTCCATAGCCTTGCCCGTTGCCGTTTGGAGCAGGTCTTCGTTCCTCACGAGCCTGATTCTCCCGGATGGCAATAAATTCCATTTCCGGCGTGACGATTCCCTTCCGAGCATAATGCAGTTGTGTGACATTATATCCCGATTTAGCCCGAAGGGGTGGGCGGCGCAAATTGAAACGGATGGCCTGTAGGGCGGGATCTTTGGCTCGAGTTCGTCCATAGAGTGAACTAACCTCTGAAAGCGGTTCTACGTCTTGCCGTTCTGCGATCCAATTCTTCCTGACCGGAGGTAGGCCTTTTCGCACATCGATGCAAATAGCCGGGTCCGTATACGGACCGGAGGTATCATAGACGATGACAGACGGATTCTGAACTTCTGTGTGATTGTGAAGGGATTTACTTGGTGTTTGATGAATTTCCCGCATAGGCACTCGCACATCGGGTCTCGAGCCGGTTCGATATATTTTTCGTGACCCCGGAAAGGGTTGGATCGTTAAAGAAGAAAGGGGGATACGGGGCTCTTCTGAAATGACGTTTAACGTAGGGGTCGAAGTGTCAGATGCGGTGGATTGGGCTGGTGTCATGCAAACCCTCTCTTTCTGGGTTTAAGAAATTGGTCTAGGGAGCTTCCCTCAAAAAATAAAAAAAGCCGCCCTTTTTTACTAAAAAGTGCGGCTGATTGTGCTGGCTTCCGTGGCTCCTGCTTCCCTACGCTGGTATTACCCAGGTCAGGTCGTGAGGGTCGTCCCCGCTTTGGGACTCTCAGCGCGTCGCACCCCTAGCAAAAATCATCGTACCTGCGGATCTTTTCCCTTGTCAAACTCGCGATCGTGGGATGTGGTAGGCTTTAACTCAATGAGGTTGGTTCAGGAGGACATATAGATCATCATCCGAACCAGTGGGTGAAAGAGAGGGTAGGCATGAATTTTTTAAGATCCCGAGATTCATGGAACAAATCAAGAGCAAACCAAATAAAAATGCTTCTCGGACATTCAGCCTTTTTCACGGGAACATGATTTGCTACAATAAATATCTTTTCCTTGATCTTGGCCAATTTTGGATGAGGATGAGTAAGTCTTTGGCATATCTAAATGGATGTATGTTGTCAACGTAAGGAATGAGCCGTGACCCTTTCGACTATAACCGACTTGCTTATTACGGACTACCAGTCTCTCCCAGAGCCGGAGTTGTTCGAACGGATAGTGGAGGCTAAGCGGAAACTTGGCAAGAACGTTCTCGTCCTTGGGCATAATTATCAGCGGGATGAGGTGATCGTTCATGCCGATTTTCGAGGGGATTCTCTTCTGTTAGCGAAGTACGCTGCAGAGCATCCAGAATATCCCCATGTGATGTTTTGCGGGGTGCATTTTATGGCCGAGACGGCAGATATTCTGAGTCGTTCCAATCAAACGGTCATTTTGCCTGATATGGCTGCGGGCTGTTCCATGGCGGATATGGCTTCCATGGAACAGGTGGATGATTGCTGGGATCGGCTCGGACGGGTTTTGCCGGTTGAGGAGACCGTGACGCCAATTGTGTATGTGAATTCGGCCGCTGCCCTCAAAGCCTTTTGCGGGGAACATGGAGGTGTGACCTGCACTTCTTCCAATGCCAAAGCGATCATGAATTGGGCCTGGAAGAGGAGAGAAAAAATTCTCTTCTTTCCCGATGAGCATTTAGGGCGGAATACAGCTAATGCCATGGGGTTTCCCCGTGAAGAGATGATTGTGTGGGATCCTTTTCAACCTAACGGCGGGCATACTCGGGAGATGATACACAAGGCTCGTCTGATTCTCTGGAAAGGACATTGTAGCGTACACCAGATGTTTCAACCTGCACACGTGGCCTACTTCAGGAAGCAGTATTCTGGCATTCAGATCATTGTCCATCCCGAATGTCATGAGGATGTGGTGAACCAGGCAGACCTGGTAGGATCGACGGAATTTATTATCAGGACGGTGACTCAGGCTGACCCAGGAACTATTTGGGCGGTGGGAACAGAATTAAATTTGGTGAACCGGCTGAAACACGACCAAGTCGATAAGCACATTTACTTTCTCTCCCCGATGGTGTGTCGGTGCTCGACCATGTTCAGGATCGATGGGCCGCATTTATGCTGGGCCATGGAAAACCTCGTTCAGGGCCATGTGGTCAATCACATACAAGTTCCGGACGAGGAGAAAACTTTTGCCAAGTTGGCGTTAGACCGCATGATGGCTCTGAGCTGATTGCCTTCCTCTTGTGGTTTTCCTTCCCTTTTTGTGGCGTTTTCATATCGGAAACGGAGTTCTTCCCATCTATGTTTTGTCTCGGAGTTTCCGAAGGTTTTTGTTTGACGGGTTTGAGGGGCATGGCTAGAATGGCTTGAGTTTTTCGCAACTTTCTTGAGAATTTTCCCATGGACTATAAATCCACATTGAACCTTCCCCGGACCGAGTTTCCAATGAAGGCCAACTTACCCCAAAAAGAACCGGAGCGATTGGCATGGTGGGAGCAGGAGCGTATATACCAACGGATTCAGGATTCCAGGAGGGGATGTCCCCTCTATGTCCTTCATGATGGCCCTCCCTATGCGAATGGGCATATTCATATCGGGCATGGGCTGAATAAAATTCTGAAAGACATCATTATTAAATCTAAAACTATGGCTGGTTTTCAGGCTCCGTATATCCCTGGATGGGATTGCCATGGGCTGCCGATTGAGCACCAGGTTACCAAGCAACTAGGACCAAAGAAGAAAGATTTGAGTTCGGTGGAACTCCGGAAACTCTGCCGAGAGTATGCGGAGAAATTTGTTCAGATTCAACGTGACGAGTTTCGCCGGTTAGGGGTATTCGGGGACTGGGAGCATCCCTATCTCACGATGGATACCGCCTATGAGGCCGCGATTATTCGCGAATTTGGCAAGTTTGTGGAAAAGGGGCGTGTTTATAAAGGTCTCAAGCCCGTGTTGTGGTGCACCGTCGATCAGACCGCTCTGGCGGAGGCGGAAGTGGAGTATGAGGATCGTGTTTCGCCATCTGTGTATGTGAAATTTCCATTTGCCAATTCCACTGACATTCTCGCGTCCGAGAAATTTTTGAACCTTTCCTCGGTCGAATCTCTCAAGGCGGTCTCGGTAGTCATCTGGACAACCACCCCGTGGACCTTGCCAGCTAATCAAGCGGTCTGCCTCCATCCTGAGCTTGACTATGCGGTTCTTCGCATTGGGGATGAAGCCTTCATTGTGGCGGTGGGTCTGGAAGAGCAGTTTGCCAAAGCTTGTGGATTCAAGGATTTTCAGATTCTGGGGAAAAAGCAGGGTAAAGAATTTGAAGGATGGACCTGCCAGCCACCCTTTTCCCGGAAGGACGTGCCAATCCTGAATGGAGAGTTTGTGACGCTTGAGCAGGGGACCGGGTGTGTCCATATCGCTCCAGGACACGGGATGGACGATTATTTGTTAGTGCTCAAGTATAACAAACAGCCTTATGTCGAAGTCCTCCCGAATCGGAACCCATTGGAGATTGTGGTGCCGGTGAATGATGCCGGAAAGTTTACCGATGAATTTCCTGAGTGTGCCGGACAGCCGGTCTTGGAAGCCAACCTAGGAATTATTGAGCTCTTAAAGGCCAAGGGCCGGTTGATCGGTAATAAGAAAGTAGAACATTCCTACCCGCATTGCTGGCGGTGCAAACAACCTGTGATATTTCGAGCCACCCACCAGTGGTTTGTGTCAATGGACAAAGGGGATCTTCGGTCAGAAGCTCTCAGTCAGATTGATCAAGTGCAATGGATTCCTGAGCGAGGGCGGGATCGAATTTACGGAATGATCTTGAACCGTCCGGATTGGTGCCTGTCGAGACAGCGGATGTGGGGGACTCCGATTCCAGTATTCTCCTGTAAGAGTTGCTCGACTCCATTGGCTGATCCCAAGGTCATCGAGCATGTGGCTGTTCACGTCCAGCAGGGAGGGGCCGATGTCTGGTTTACCCGATCGGCTTCGGAGTTGTTGCCTCCCGGCATTCATTGTCCACAATGCGGGGGGAATACATTCCAAAAGGAACATGACATTTTGGATGTATGGTTTGAATCGGGAGTCAGCCACGCAGCCGTGTTAAAGCCTCAAGGTGAAGGCTGGTATCCCGCTGATTTATATCTCGAAGGTTCCGATCAACATCGGGGGTGGTTCCACAGTTCCCTTTTAACCTCGGTGACGACGGATGAGCAAGCGCCCTATCGGGCAGTGCTGACGCATGGGTTTGTCTTGGATGGGGAAGGCAAGAAGATGTCGAAATCGGCCGGCAATGTGGTGACGCCGCAAGAAGTCATCAAGGAGTATGGCGCGGAAATATTGCGATTATGGGTAGCCTCGCAGGATTATCAGGAAGATCTGCGTATCTCCGATAACATTTTGAAACAGTTGGTTGAGGGGTATCGAAAGGTTCGCAATACCTGCAAATTTCTGCTGAGTAATCTGTATGACTTTGAACCGGCACGACATAGAGTTCCTCCTGAAAAATTACCTGAGCTTGATCAATGGGCTCTCTGGCGACTAGGACAGCTCATCAAAAATGTCCGACAAGCATATGATCAATTTCAATTTCGTCAAGTCGTACATGAGATTGACTATTTTTGTACTACCGATATGAGTGCGACCTATTTAGATATTTTGAAGGACCGACTGTATACCTTTCCGGCTGATTCCGCTCTCCGGCGCGGATCTCAAACAGTCTTGCTTGAAATTGTCACGGGACTTGCCAAATTGATGGCTCCCATCTTGAGTTTTACGGCTGAAGAAATATGGCAAACACTGGCAGCAACTCATGAAAATTTTATACCAAGTTACAGTGTGCACATGGCTGATTTTCCTGATCCAATTCCGATTCGGAATGAAGAAAGACTAGAAAAAAATTGGAAAGAATTATTGAAAATTCGTACTCTTGTTTTAGGAGTTTTGGAAAAAAAACGAAGAGAGAAAGTAATTGGATCATCATTGGAGGCCAAAGTTTCACTTACAGTTCCACAAATCAAACAATATGAGCTTCTTGATTTTTACCGTTCTGATTTACCAACACTTTTTATTGTATCTCAAGTTGACATTAAGCTTGATAAAAACTGGGGACAGGAAAATCTCCTATCTGAAGCTTTAGGCTATTTGTTCAGTGTGACTAAGGCTGAAGGCACCAAGTGTGATCGGTGTTGGAATATTCGACAAGATGTGGGTTCACAAACCCAGCACCCCACTCTCTGCGGACGATGCGTGGAGGCGCTTACGTGAGCAAAAATTTTCATCGTTTTGTGTTATTAAGTCTCGTCGTGGCTTCCATCGTGAGCCTGGATCAAATCACCAAAGCCTATATTGCGAATTCGATGCATATTCATGAATCCATCACGATTATTCCAGGTTATTTTAATTTAACCTACATCAGAAATCCGGGGGCTGCATTTGGGATCATGGGCTCGACGAGCAGCGGGTTCAGGCTCATCTTTTTCTTTTTGACGTCCCTGTTTGCGATGGGATTATTGATCACCATTTTCCTACGGCTGGATTCTCGCGATTGGTGGGGACAAATGACCATTGCATCTATTTTTGGGGGAGCGATCGGGAATTTTGTCGACCGGTTGCAATATGGAGAAGTGATTGATTTCCTAGATTTTTATATCAATGGCTATCACTGGCCGGCCTTCAATGTGGCCGATTCCGCGATTAGCATAGGGGTGTGTTCTCTTCTCGTTCTTTTTGCCTTTGAAAAACGGAAACCAAATTTGACTCCCCAAGAAGATCCTCCCCTGTAAGAATTTCAGATCCTGCTTTATAAGGGCATGAGCCACGTGCTCCCTCTCCCTGGTCTCCTCTCATAGGAGTACTATAAGAATCATTGAGGTAGAGATTTTTTCAAGAAAAAACTATCTGCTACTTGAGGAGGTGAGTATGAACTTTGTCCTTATGATGGTGTTGAGTGCCGCAGCCGGTAATGGAGGTGTTTTGCAGCTACCGGTTAATACATGCCCGTCTGAAGGGAAGGCAATTCATGTTCATGTGCATGGAATCCGCAGTGCTTCAGGAACAGTAAAAGCAGTCCTTTACGGACCAGATCCGAAAAGTTTTTTAGTCAAAGGAGAAAAGGCGGATAAAGAACGAGAGCCGGCCCAAGAAGGAAATATGACGCTCTGTGTCGCGGCACCCGATGTGGGCAAATATGCCGTGGTGGTCTATCACGATGAAAACGATAACCATAAATTTGACCGCAATTGGATCGGTTTGCCTACTGAGGGGTTTGGTGTATCGAATAACCCCTCTTTATTTTTAGCTGCTCCGAAGTTTGAAGAATCCTCATTCGAGGTCACTGGAGAGGTGACCAATGTGGATGTTGAAATGAAATATTAGCAAAATGCTCAAGGGTTAAGAGAGTGCGGCATTGAGGCCGGTATTTCTCGAAACAAATTTCTCTGTACATCGTGAAAATCATTGAAGAGATTGAGGGTGATGAATGTGATGAAGCGACAGAATAGTTTTGCCAAGTTAGTCATGATTAATGTCTTGGTCTTTTTGATTGTCGCCTTTTCGGTAAACCTCCTTGCCTCCATCTATTGGGATGGGCGGTATCTATGGAAAAAGATCTTTGTTCCCATCGATGAGAAGGCCTACAGCGAAAGTCTTCCTGACCAAGACTATACCTATCTTATTTATCGTGAGAAAAAGCAATTAAAAACCCGATATGTTCCCTATATGGCCTGGTCGCGCAAACCGTTTTTGGGAAAAACGACGACCGTCAATAATGAAGGGGACCGAATCCATCCTTCTCCCACCGACCTTCTCGTCAAACACGTACGATTTTTTGGTGGGTCGACGATGTGGGGAACCGGTGTCGACGACCATAATACCATCCCCGCCCATTTTAACGCTCTTCATCAGAATTACCGCGTGTACAATCATGGGGAGTCGGGTTTTGTGAGCCGTCAGGAGTTGGCGCGTTTGGTCAATCTTGTCAACCAAGACGCTCCAATGGATTTGGTGGTCTTTTATGATGGCTGTAATGATTGCCTATCCCTTTGCCGTGTTGATGTTTCGATCAATGGGCATCGTGAGGAGGCTAAGATAGCCCGGAAAATGGAGCATCATTGGCAGATAGTCGATGCCCTCTTTGGATCGATCCAAATGGTTATTGAAAAAGTCGTCAAAAAGGGGAACCGACCACCTTCCCGATGCCGGGACAATCCGGCTTATGCAAAAAAGGTGGCATCCACGTTGGTGAATAATTGGAAAATTGCTCAAGCGGTGGCCGCGCTGAGGGGGGCGGAATTCCATGCCATTCTCCAGCCTGTAGCCGCCATCGGCCATCCCAATATCGAATATTTAACAGAAAGAGGGGACGAAACGGATTGGCACATGGTTTATCCCTTAGTTCGGGAAATTCAAGCGAGAGAAAATCTCGTTTGGATACATGATTTTACAGATGCGTTTGATGTGGATGAATATATTTACATTGATGGTTGTCATGTAAACGGGTTGGGAAATCAAATAATTGCGAAACGATTAAATGAAATGCTGAACCGACTTGAATCATCGGCCCCTGGCGTTTCGACCCTTCCCGTTCTATAAATTTTCTCTTTGCCATAAGTTCGCGCGATTGTTAGCCCCCAAGGAAGGTGAGAGGGGTGTATGTCGACATTGGGATGGGTTCCTGACCCCTTCGGGTTCGCCCGAAAGTTGGAATGAACTTTTTGAACTTGGAGAATTTGCGACTGGTTTCAAGGAGAGAAGGTAACCTTGTTGCGTAAAAGACCTGTCTTCGTTGTCATCGTAATTGCTGGTTGTTTTGCAATGGTATTCGGAATTGGTGAATTGGGAGTCAGGCTGTTTGTGAAAAATGGAGACATCACCCCGGCCATACTGCAGAGCCGATCGGTTCAATATGATCCTGCAATTTTTGCTAGGTACGTGTTTAAACAAGAAGCACGTACTGTCGAGCATATATTTGGGAGTAAGAAGGGAGTGGTGTGGGAGATCAATCAACAAGGTTATCGTGGTCATAATTTTGAGACGAAAAAACCGGATGGAGTGATCCGAATAGTGGTTTACGGTGGTTCTGCCGTTTTTGATATGATGGTTTCGGAAGGAAAAGATTGGCCCCATCAAGTTGAAAGAAAACTACGGGAGTCGGGGTTTCCAAATGTTGAGATTATCAACGCGGGTATTATGGGGCATACAGCCCTTGAGTCCGTAGGGAGATTGTTCACAGAAGGGTTTGTTTTTTAGCCGGACTATGTGCTGATCTACAATGCGTGGAACGACATTAAATACCTGAGTTACCCTAAGACGGGTCTCCGTACATTTCAGCCATCTCTTCAGGAATTTGATCCCCGGATTCATTACAGGAATAAGTTGGACAATTGGCTTTGCGATGTGTCCCAACTCTATACGGTTCTGAGAAGAATCTATTATAAGACCATACAGAAAATGGACATCGAAGGACTTCTCAAGCCGGTGAAACAACGGAAGGATGTAACCGACCTGAATCCGGTTGGGTTCCGTCAATACCGGCTTGCCATGGAGATGTTTGTCGATCTGGCTTTGAGAATTGGAGGGAAGCCAATCCTTGTGACCCAGGCTCGTCTGGTCCACGCCTCAAATACACCTGCTCAGCAAGAGCGCATTGATTATCATCATGTTGGTCTGCTCATGAGGCTCTTCTAGAGATATTCGAACGGTTTGATGCGATTGTCCGGAAGGTCGCTGCCGAGAAAGGCGCCATTTTGATTGATGCCTTGGCACAGCTTTCCGGGAAAGATTGGGCCTTTT
>WHTE01000041.1 GCA_009377845.1 Nitrospirales bacterium
GGCTAAACGATTGGAATCTCCACCTCCGCTCGCGATGGCCGAACCCCTCTCACAAAGCGGGACCGTTGTTCACAAGAGTGGGGAAGTGAGAAAGGTGGCTCCTGAAGCCTTTCTTCAAGAGATGGCCGGGTTTGATGAGACGCGGTATCCCGTATCGGCTGAACTGGAAGCCCGGTATAAGCAACAAGAGCAGGAGGAAGGCAAGGATGTTCTCCTGCAACAGCAACTGGCGCAAGCTCGGAAAGCTCTGAAGCACGCCAAACGAAAAATTCACGCGTTACAAGAAGATTTCAAAAAGACGGAGCGGTTTCGTGACTATGCCCGTTACGGGGAACTCTTAAAAAGCCATCTCCATGAGATCAAAAAGGGACAGGAGGCTATCACCATTGTCGATTACTATGAGCCGGCGTTGCCTACCCTGACGCTCCCTCTCGATCCTTCTAAAGATGCGGTGTGGAATATGGAAGATTACTTTCGGAAATATCATAAATTCATCGGGGCTCAGGAACATCTCCAACCCCGCGTGGACCAGGCCCACCAGGAGGTTTTCCGATTGGAGGCAAAATTGACTCAGTTGGAACAAGGAATTATGGATTCTGATTTTTCACCCACACCCCAAAAAACATCGGGATCGTCGATTTCCCCCGGCACACGAACATCCAAAGGCCGACCGACTCCAGCTCAAGGGTACCGGACGTATACGTCTGCCGATGGGCTATCGATTTTAGTCGGGAAAACGGCCAAGGATAATGACCATCTAACCTTGAAGGTCGCCAATCCGGAGGATCTGTGGCTCCATGCACGAGGGACGCCAGGTTCACATGTGGTCGTTCGGTTGGAGAAGGGCACGACGGTGCCTCCGGAGACGTTGAAGGATGCAGCGACATTGGCCTTGTGGTTTAGTGATTTGCGAAAGAGCGGGAAAGGTGAAGTGATGTATACCTTGCGGAAGTTTGTAAAGAAGGCCAAAGGCCACAAGGCCGGCACCGTGATGGTCGAACGCGAGAAATCCATGTGGATTGAATTAAAAGAGGAGCGATTGGAAAGGCTCAAAGGGGGAACAGATTAGGATTTTTAATGGAGCTTTCTGAATCCAGAATATTTAGCGATGTTCGGCAGAGTTTGGGCAGACAGGAAAGGACACGAAGGGTAATCTGTCCCCAACCACGCAACTTCCATTTTCCCATTATGGAACCGAGAGAAGAGAAACTAGAGGAAAAGAAATTCCACTGGCCTTTGCCATCCTGGCGATAGTGCTTGAATCACTCATTCTCCAACCAGCTTACATTACGATTTCTTTGATTATATCCCAGGGTGAGATAATCCCCACCAGTTGACGGTCTCCCTCCACCACCGGCAGCAGATAGACGGTTTTTGGGGTTTTCATGATGATCGCGGCGCAAGCCAACACGGAATCCTGTGGACGGACGCAAGGCGGATTGGGGTTCATCACCTGAGTGACAGGGGTATGTTTGAGTCCTTCAAGTCCTTCATGAAACCGTTCAAGATCCGGGGCAAACCGGACATCGGGTAAATCACCCATATATGAGGGCATGACCTGTTCAATGATTTGCCAAAAATTTAATGTTCCCAAAAGCCTATGGTGCCCATCAACGATGGGAAAAGCTTGAAATCGTAAATCGGCGAAGCGGCGAAGCGCTTCCCCGATAGTGTCTTCCGGGGAAAGCGTATGGACTTGGCGGATCATGATGTCCCGGGCAATCATAAATATCGCATCCAGATATAGAAGGTGCTGATTACGATCTGCAGGAGCATAAGAGGAAATGCCACCTTCATAAAGGTCAAGAATCGAAACGGCACTCCATTCCGTTCCGCAATCCCCGCGACAATCAGATTGGCCGAGGCACCGATCAATGTCCCATTCCCCCCGAGACAGGCTCCCAAGGCCAAGGCCCACCATAAGCTTTCCGCCTGCTCGACAGGAATACCGGCCTGTTGAAAGGCCGGGAGCATACTTTTGATCATGGGAATCATAGTCGCCACAAAGGGAATATTATCCACAATCGCAGAAAGAATAGCTGATACCCAAAGAATGGCCAGGGTCGTCACAGAAAAATTCCCGGCGGTGAGGCTCATGGTCCAATCCGCAAGGATTTGCAGCAACCCTGCATGCTCGACACCTGTGACAATAATAAATAACCCGACAAAAAAGAAAATGGTAATCCATTCCACCTGCCCGAAAAATTCATGAACTTTATGTCCGGCACGTTCGGTATCCAACGTAAAGGTGACCAGCAATAACAGGAGAGCGGCCCCTCCCAAAGCAATTGTGGCAGGTTCCATATGCAGGGCATGGGCTAAGATGAATCCGGCAATGACCAGACCAAAGACCAAAAGGCAACGCTTCAATAATGCCACATCCCGAATGGCTTCATATTCATTGAACGTCATGATACGGGCACGGGCTTCCGGAGTCGCGGACATGGATTTCCCAAAAATAAACCACAAGGGAATGAACGTGACACAAAAGGCTACCAGCACCACCGGAGCTAAATGAATGATGAAATCGTTAAAGGTCAAACTGGTGGCCGAACCGATCATAATGTTGGGGGGATCGCCGATCAATGTGGCGGTCCCCCCCTGTATTGGAGGCATTGATTTCTGCAAAGAGCAGCGGATACGGATTGATTTTCAGTTCATCGGCAAGAAGCAGGGTCACAGGCGCGACCAATAATACCGTGGTGACATTGTCGAGGAATGCCGAGAGGAATGCGGTCACGATTGAGAGCCTGACGAGGATTCCCCACGGATGGCCTTGGGCAGCCTTGGCCGCTTTGATCGCTAAAAATTGAAACACGCCGCTTTCCTTGGTAATGCCGACCAAAATCATCATACCCGTGAGCAACCCGATGGTATTGAAATCAATGCCGGCAATGGCTTGTTCCTGAGTGAGCACGCCTGTTCCAATGACCAAGGCAGCCCCAATCAAGGCCACAATGGCACGATTGAACCGTTCGGAAATAATGACGGCGTAGGTTAGCACCAAAATACTGCTTGCCAGCCACAGCGGGGAAAAACCGAAGAGGGTATTTATGGCGGTTTCGTGCATTACCACAAAATCCTAAGGCCCTATTAGTAAAGTGATTTGGAGGGGATTAAGTCGTTGCGGGAAACTTTCCCTTAGACATGGATGCCACTGAGGGATTGGGAGCGGAGGCTTTTCCCACCATGGCGGCTTTCTGCAAAGCTTCTAACCGGGTGGTAAAGCGGTGACCGGGCCCTATTTGGGATAAAATTCCCAGGCCATCCAGAACGGAGGTGACATGGGGTTGCATGCCCACGAAGAAGAGATGTTGGTGGTGCGCCTGAATCATGTTCAACATATCTTCCACCGCCAACGCTGCGGTCCCGTCCATAGCGGGAACTTTGGATAAATCCAACACCACACTGGTGAAGGTGTTGAAGCCTGGCACGGCTTCTAGCCGGCGCACCATATATTTGGCTGATCCAAAACTCATTGGTCCGGCCACATGAATCAACAAGATTCGGCCGCCGGCTTGTTCAAGAATGGTCGCCTCTTCGGGTAGTAAGGGAGCACTAGTTGAAGGGTTCGTAATGATATGGAGATTGGCCAGCTCCAGATCGGCCATTCGTTTGACAAAAAATAAACTGGCCAAGACCATTCCCACCGCAACGGCGGTGATAAGATCCACAAGTACGGTGGTCAACAACACGACGGTCATAATCAGGACATCAATACGAGGGGCTTGCAGAACATGTCTGAGGAACCGCCAATCGATAATATCGATACCCACTTTAAAAAGGATGCCGCTGAGAACGGCCAAGGGAATTTTTTCCGCCAACGGGCCCAACCCTAAAAGCACACCTAATAAAATCACCGCGTGGAGTGCACCGGAAAGGGGGGTCCGGCCTCCGCTTCGGATATTGGCAACCGATCGCATAGTGGCGCCGGCACCTGGAATGCCACCAAACAAGCCAGCGGCCATATTGCCGATTCCCTGTCCTATCAATTCGCGATTCGAATCATGTTGGGTGCGGGTCATATTATCGCAGACCAAAGAGGTCAAGAGGCTGTCAATCGCACCTAATAATGCCAACACGACCGCCGCCTGCAATACAAGAGTCATGCCTTCCCAGGAAATGACCGGTAAAACCGGCATAGGAAATCCGGTGGGAACCTCTCCGATAACCGGGGCATTGGGCAGAAAAAATAGGTGAAGGGGGTCACAATCAGTAGGGCTAACAGAGAAGGCGGGATGATTTTCGCGAGGCGCGCGGGCGTCAAGTAGACGATAGCCAGGGCTATCCCTCCCGCTATGGCGGCATCCCACACAGGATTTCCATATATTCCTGGAATAGTTTTCAGGGTGGCGACCACACCCTCAGGGCTTGCCGCATGACCGACCAGTGGACCAACTTGCAAAATGAGAATGATGCAGCCGATGCCGCTCATAAACCCTGAAATGACGGGGTAAGGCACCAGGGCGATATACTGCCCCACCCTGGAAAGGCCGAGAAGGATTTGAAAAACGCCCCCAAGAATCACGGCAAGGAGGGCCATTTCGGGATGGCCGGTAAACATGGCCACCACTCCCGCCATCACCACCGTCATGGGGCCGGTGGGACCGGAAACCTGAGCAGGAGTACCTCCGAACAGCGCCGCAAGCAATCCAACAAAAATGGCGCCGTATAATCCTGCTATAGCTCCCAATCCAGAGGCCACACCAAATGCAAGCGCCAATGGTAAGGCCACGACCGCAGCGACCAGTCCACCGTAAATGTCACCTCGGAGGTTTTTGAAATGTAATCCGTGAATAAGCCCCAAAGGGCACATCCTTGAAAAAGGATGAAGGTTGGCTGGATGGAGATTTGACTCTATTCCAAGGTTCTCCGTCAAGAGAGGACGTTTGGCATTTTTTTCCAGGGAAGAATGAAGCGAAAAATGGGAAGGACTAATAAGTGGATGAAGAAAAATCGCTCATATTGGAGATTTTTGCGTGCGCAACCCGTCACTCTCCGATTACAAGGGCAACCGATGCATCGACGGAGAGCCCAAGGGGCAGCGGGCGCGTACACCTGGAATACGTCGGGGTGAGTCAGTAACAAGGGCGGTTTCACAACGAGTATGTCACGCCGGAGAAACAAAAAGTTTTCTGGCAACCATGTAAGCCGGTGTCTGAATATCCACGACCACGACGACCTTCTCGATAGATGCCGGGATGCAATTCACTCCTTACAATTCCCCATCTTCTACCAACTCCCGAAAGGCTCTTCTATCTGCTAAACTCTTCTCTTGCCTGATTCTATGATTTCCAAACCTTTCTCGAACTTTATCATCTGTCTGTCGACAATATATATGAGCTGGAAGCCGTGCGTTTGGTACAGCGAATCGTACCGTGGCCGCAACCCATTGAGCAGATGATCCGGCCCCCCATCTTGGATTTAACGAGCCCCTGGTAGAGCGCATGATCGCCGTCGTCGGTTTAGCTCTTGGAGGCATCCTTTCCCTCCAGATCCCCTTGGGCAACATGCAACCCGGCTTTGCGCTGTCTCTGTTCTCGCTCGGCATCCTTAAGCGTGACGGCTCTGCGGTGCTTTCGGGGTGGCTGTCCTGTATCGTCAGAGCGATACTCGTGGGGGGTGTCCTTTATGGCCTCATGAAGGCCGGGCTCTTCATCACTCAGAACGCCGTCGGCCTCTGATCCAATTGGAAACAACATTGATGGAATTCCTGTTCGACCCACAGATCATTGCCGGCCTCCTCACGCTGATCGTGCTGGAAATCGTCCTCGGCATCGATAACTTGGTATTCATTGCCATCCTGGCTGACCGGCTGCCACCTCATCAGCGCGACGGCGCGCGAGTGACCGGTCTCAGCCTTGCGCTCGTGATGCGGCTCCTTCTTTTGATCGGCATCTCCTTGCTGGTGACCCTTACCGCCCCTCTGGTCACGCTCGGTGCGCTCAGTCTCTCGGCTCGCGACGTGATTCTATTGCTCGGTGGCCTCTTCCTTCTCTTTAAGGCCACAGTGGAGATCCACGAGCGCCTGGAGGGGGCCGCCCACGCCCAAAAGGCACGTGGCTATGCGAGCTTCTTCGGGGTACTGGCGCAGATTGTGGTGCTCGATGCAGTTTTCTCGCTGGACTCGGTCATCACCGCCGTCGGCATGGTCGACGAACTGTGGGTGATGATGACGGCGGTCGTCGTGGCCATGGCAGTCATGATCGTTGCCAGTAAGCCACTCACAGGCTTCGTGAATGCCCATCCCACCGTCGTCATGCTTTGCCTCGGCTTCCTGCTGATGATCGGCTTGAGCCTGATCGCGGAAGGGTTTGGAGCCGATATTCCGAAGGGGTATCTTTACGCGGCGATTTCCTTCTCCATCTTGGTCGAGACCTTCAACCAGATCCGCCTCGCCAATGAGAAACGCCGGATCGCGGCCGTTCCCCTCCGCCAACGCACGGCTGACGCAGTTCTGCGGCTACTGGGGGGGCGTCCGGAACTGGAAGAGGCAGGCGCCGCCACCGAGGAGCCGGCCAAAGCTGCCGACCCAACGGCGCCTTTCGCAGAGACCGAACGGGAAATGATCGCGGGAGTCCTCAGGCTTGGCACTCGCACCACCCGATCGATCATGACGCCACGACAGGAGATCGGCTGGCTGGACGTGAATGCCGGCAACGAAGATATTCGCAGGACACTGCATGAGCACGGGCACACCCTTTACCTCGTGTGCAACGGACAGCTCGAAGCGCTTGAAGGCGTCGTCGTCGCGCGGGAGCTGATGCCGGACCTTCTCGACGGCAAGCCTGTGAACTTGCGGGCACAGATGCAGCCCGCACTGGTGGTGCACGACCGGCTGCCAGTCGTTCGCCTCATCGAGCGCCTTAAAACTACGCCGACACGACTGGCGGTCGTGGTCGACGATCATCACAATATCGACGGCATCGTCACGCCGACGGACGTGCTCGCCGCAATCGCCGGCAACCTCGTCGAGGAGGAAGATGCGGAGTCCAAACCGATAAGGATGGCCGACGGTTCGATTCTATTCGACGGCACGACGCCGATCGACGAGGCGGCTGACATTCTGAATCTGCCATTCCTCGCAGAGAATGAAGAATACACGACCGTGGCCGGTTTCGTGCTCTGGCAACTCGGCCATATCCCACAGGTAAACGAAGCTTTCGAGTGGGAAGGCTGGCGATTTGTCGTCATGGCTCTCGACGGACACCGCATCGAGACCATCATTGCGCAGCCAATCCCGGATCAGACGTGATTTCCCTCCTGCAGAGATCGCGTTCGTCGCAGTCGTCCACAACACGGCGAGACAGGGTAGCGACTCGCAAAATAGCCAATCTATTGCAGATCATTTTCCAGCAAACGGAGACGCAGCTTTCTTTCAACCTCGATAATCATGACAAACACGACCACGACCCGCAATGCAGCATGTTCAGAGTGTCACATTCATCTGGAACCATGTTTGATGTTAATGAAATGTCGCTCTCACTTAGCCACGCCATTTTCCCCGGAGCACAGAACCTTCGCTGTTGACTTAGCATGTCAAAACGGAGAGCAATGCCCTAATGACAAACAATACCTGCTCATCATGCAGGAATGACGGATACGAAAGGGGAATACGGGGAATGGAGATAAGGACCGGCGCCCATTCCAGGCCCGTTCATTTTTTGTTGTCATGCTGAGCCGAAGGCGAAGCATCTGTCCAAGCCATGGCCCGGTTGCGCTGGGCTCAGATTCATCGTTTCACACAGAATGACAATGCGAGAGGCTAAGCCAGCTATGACGGTCTATGTGTGAGATGCTCGGCTAATCGCATGTTTTCTTCATAATCCACAGGGCAATCAATGATAGCCGGACGTCCGCTCTTCAAGGCCTCCTGGAGGATGGGCTTGAGTTCAGAAGGACCGTCGACTCGAAAGCCTAGTGCTCCATACGCCTTTGCGTAGGCGACAAAGTCGGGATTGCTAAACTCCACAGACGATGTTCGGCCAAAGCGCAGCATTTGTTTCCAGCGAATGACCCCGTATCCGTCATCACGCCAAATCAGGATGACAATGGGAAGCTGCAGTCTGACGACGGTTTCCATCTCCTGCGAATTCATAAGAAAGCCCCCATCTCCCGTCACGGCCACCACACGGCGCGATGGAAACAGCAGCTGAGCGGACACGGCACCGGGAAGGGCGATGCCCATCGACGCAAAGCCATTCGAAATGATACAGGTATTTGGCGCCTGACAGGGGAACATACGGGCCATCCAGAGTTTATGGGCTCCGACATCGCAGATCACGATGTCTTCCGGTGACAGAGCCGTGCGTAGATCCCTGATAAGGTGCTGAGGACGCAACGGCCAAGTGGGCTGTGCCGCATGTTCCTCTTCCAATCCTGTGAAGACCGTGGCACGTGCGCGTCCAGCCCATCCGGCATCAAAGGGAACGACTCCGTCAGTGATGCGAGCCAGAGACTGCGCCATATCGCCCAACACTCCGACAGCGACATGGTAGTGCGCATCCACTTCAGCTGGTAATGCATCCACGTGAATCACCTGCTTCTCCCGGTTAGGATTCCAAAAGCAGGGCGCGTACTCGACAAAATCATAACCCACGGCGATCACCACATCGGCTTGTTCCATCACCCGGGCGGCATAGTCCCGGATCGGCAACCCTACCGTATAGAGAGACAAGGCATCGCTATCCGGCAGAATGCCTTTGCCCATAAAGGTGTGGACTACCGGGATGCGCAACGTGCGAGCACACCGGCGCACGGCCTCCTCGGCATGTCTGCGGACCACCCCATTGCCTGCCAGGATGATCGGGCGCTTGGCATCTTGCAGCACAGCGATGGCTCGCTTGACCTGCCCTGCTGGTGGTTCAGGAATAAATGGTGCCTGCACCCCTAACGACGTAAAGACACCTTCTTCAGGGATCTGTTTGGCCGCTACGTCTTCCGGCAGCACCAAATGTATGGCCCCCGGTTTCTCGGTTTGGGCCACCTTGAACGCTTTTCTTACTGCCTCTGGAATCATTTGAGGCAATGAAATTTCGCTGTTCCACTTGGTAATCGGCTTGAAGAGTGCCAGCAAGTCAATGTATTGGTGAGATTCGATATATTTACGATCGAGGGAGACTTGTCCGCTGATGGCGACGAGCGGGGCATGATCCAGATGGGCATCAGCCACGCCCGTGATGAGATTTGTAGCACCGGGGCCTAGGGTCGACAGGCAGACTCCGGCTTTTCCGGAAAGTCGTCCATAGACGTCAGCCATAAACGCCGCCCCTTGTTCATGCCGGGTCGTAATAAATTGAATAGGAGAACCCAGTAAGGAATCCATCACATCCAGAATTTCCTCACCCGGCACGCCAAAGATAAACTGGACCCCTTCGTTTTCAAGACAGCGCACGAGCAGATCTGAAGATCTCACGGCATCACCTCACCCTGCTGAATCCTGGTTTGAACATGACGGAGTGCAGTATAGAAGGTCGAGTAAAGGATGAGCAAAATTGACACGTAGAGCGTCCCGTTGCCGGTTTTTGTAAATAACTTTCAAATTTTATCCCGCGAAAATCAAACCAATATATGTCTGAAAAATATGAAGAAAATTGGCGAAAATACAGATAAAATAAATCCGTTACTTTAATGTTTTAAAAATTATTCATGTAAAACTTGAACTATTCCAGTTGAATATATCCAGGTTTTTTCCTAATCCATTTTCTTGTTTCAGATGTCTTGAACAGAGGGAAAAAAAGGGGGGGGAAAGGCGTCTGGTTTTTTTTAGGGAAATTATTCCCCTACCCGAACCAGCATGCCACGATCTTTGCAGACATTGAATGTGTGATAAAACCACGCCACAATGATGACGAGGAACCCCAAATTGAGTCCCGTGGCCCACAGCAAATGAGTCACCGGCATGGTTCCCGTTGCGAGGACCGCACGCATACCTTCAAAGATATGCGCGGGGGGGACCACCCAGGCAATGGATTGCAGCATAGGCGGAAGGACCTCAATCGGGTAAAACACACAGGAGATCGGTTGGAAGAGGAAGACCATGCCCCAGGCCAGCACTTCCGCCTGCTGTCCAAAGCGCATGATGATGGAGGTTGTGAGCACGCCAATGATCCAGCCGGACATCACAAGATTGAGAATGAAGGGGAGCAATGAGAGTCCCATCCGGAAGATATCGTAGGAATAAAAGACCCAGGCGAAGAGCATCATCAAGCTACCCACGGCGGTCACCTTGAGAACACTCATGGTCATAGTCGCCAGGAGATATTCCCCCACCGTTAACGGACTGGCAAACAAATTCATGAGATTGCGAGCCCACATTTCTTCTAAAAATGAGACGGCAATGCCTTGCTGGGCGCGAAACAACACATCCCACAATATCAGCGCTCCCAGGAAAAAGGTGACGGCGCCATGCAGTTGCACACCGACCTTCTCCAGATAGATGGTAATGAATCCCCACACCACTAAATCTAAAAACGGCCAATAAAAGATCTCCAGCATCCTGGCGAAGCTTCGCTTGTAGAGATACATATGACGCGACAGTAAGGCGAGGATGCGACCCAGGCTCATGGTTGGCTTTGCTCTCTGGCCAATTTCAAAAACACTTCTTCCAGGTCTCGTTGCCCATAGCGTTGAATAATTTCCGTGGCGGTGCCTTCCGCCACGATTTTTCCCCGTTGCAGGAAGATGATGCGATTTGACATTTCTTCCATCTCCCGCATGTTGTGTGAGGTATAGAGAATACTCAATCCTTCCGAGCGTTGGTATTCTTTCAAGAACGATTTAATTTTATTGACGATATCAGGATCCAAGCTGGCCGTGGGTTCATCGAGAAACAGCACCTTCGGTTCCGTCATAATGGCTTTGGCCAAGGTGAGTCTCGACATTTGGCCGGATGACAACTTCCGGGTGAGTTTATGCCGGATGTCCTCCATCTCCAACTTTTTGACAATATCATCGATGCGCCGTTTAATGTGCTTGAGCTCATAGAGCCGGGCAATCACTTTAAGATTTTCCTCCACGGTGAGCGAAAATGGCATCGAAATGTAGGTGGAAGAGAAATTGACTTGGCGAAGGATGGTTTCTCGATGTTTGGCCAGATCGAGTCCAAACATGTGAATGCTGCCGATGGTCGGCGTAATGAGACCCAACAGCATATGAATGGTGGTGGTTTTCCCGGCACCATTCGGTCCAAGCAATCCCAGTATTTCACCCTCTTTGATGTCGAAAGAAATATTGTCGACAGCGGTGAAATCGTTAAACCGCTTGGTAAGGTTTCTGATTTCGACGATGGATTTTCTCATGGAACCGGTGGCAGTCATTAAAACAGAAACCCACCGATTTTATCTGGAAGGTGACAGATTTCACAGCGGTCGCTCAGAACTTTGCCATCATAGGTTTGTTCCCCATCATGACAGCGAAGGCAATCAGCCCGGTTGGCCTTCCAGAGCACCGAGTCCTTGGGGAAACCCGATTCATGGGGTTGGTCATCGAGTGTGACATGCCCACGCGGAATCACAATGGGATAGCCTTTAATCGGCGCCCCATGCACGACTCGCCCGTGGCAGGTCGTACACCCCTCCCCTTTTCCGCGTTTCTCAAACGCCTCCATGTGTTTCCGATGATTCATGATCAGCCCGACTTCTTTGACTGGCGCGGGTAAATCACGGGCGGCTACTTCCGTCACCCGCAGGATCGCTCGATGACAACTGATGCACATGGAAGAATACACACGGGATTCAAGATTGTGCGGTTCGGTCGGCGTCCCCAGAAATGTTATCGCGACGTCTTCGAGTCCGGCAAACACTTTATCGTGAACAAAACCGGAGATGCCTGGACGCACGTGGCAATCGACACACGTGACGTCTTTATGACTGGAACGTACCCAGGAATCGTAAGAGGGCTTTATGATATGACAACTTGCGCAAAAGGTGGGGTGATTGGTAAGCGGGATAGCCGCGGCCCCTCCGAAGGCCAGCACAAGGAGTGTGGCCGCAATGAGGGTCAGACCTTTCCCCATGAACGTTACGAATCCCGGTGCAGGGGAAACTGTTTAATGATAAGCTGCGCCAATCCTTGGACGTCGTCCCGATCAAACCAGGGAGCTGAGCATTCGATGCGTTTCATCGAGGCCACCGCCAACAAACCGTCTAACGACACATCGACTTCTTGCAGTTCCTCACGAACCACGACCACCTTGGGAAAACCGTGGCTTTTCCACCCTTCGGCAATAATCAAATCGATTTCTCCATTGATGAATCGGTCCCGAACTTGATCGACAGGTAGTTCTTCCGGGACATCGGCGAACATGGCCAGGCTGCCTTTGGACAGGACAATCACCGTGCTGGCCCCCGCACGTTTGTGACGCCAGCTGTCTTTGCCTTCGGTGTCCAGGTCGAACCCGTGCCCGGCATGTTTAATGGTGGCGACTCGATAGCCCGCGTGTGTCAACTCCGGGATCAGTCGTTCGATCAGAGTGGTTTTGCCGCTGTTTGAGCGGCCCACGAAGCCCAAAATGGGTGGTGTCATGTTGAACCCTATCTTCTCTCTGTGAAGGTCGAATAATATCCGATAGTTAGCGTGTCTGATGAAAAATGAGGCCCAGGCTCTTAAAAATTTCTGGATAATAATTGGACGTTGACAAGATCCCCGGGATTGACTGTTTCGACTTCTTCCGGCACATCGATGAATCCGTTCGCTTTCACCATGGAGGTAAGGATGCCGGAACCCTGCCCCCCGGTCGTCCGGACAGTAAGGACGCCATTTTCTTGTTGGAGAATGCCACGAAGGAAATGTCGACGGTCCGTATGCTTGGAAAACTTTTCTTGAAAGAGTGCTTTCACAACCGGCCGTTCCCACTTCCGGTGCCCGCCCATTTTCAACATCGCCGGGCGCACGAGTTGATCAAAGGTAACCATGGAGGAAACGGGATTCCCCGGCAGGCCAAACGCCAGTTTCCCCTGGATTTTTCCAAAGGCCACCGGCTGCCCGGGGCGAATCGCCAATTTCCAGAAATTCATGTCGGCCCCAAGTTCCGCAAACACGGGCTTAGTGAAATCATAATCTCCCATGGAGACTCCGCCGGATAACACAAGAATGTCACAGGTGAGACCCTGCCGAATTTTGTCTTTTAACGAGTCAGGGTCGTCTTTGGCTATTCCCAACAAAACCGGGATTCCTCCTGATTCTTGAACTGCGGCCGCAATACCATAACTATTGGAATTCACGATTTTATGTTCATCAAATGACTCATCCAGATCCGCCAACTCATCACCTGTGGAGAGAATGGCCACGCGGGGACACTGATACACAAGGACAAATGATTTTGCCAGGATCGCCAACATGCCGATTTCTCCTGAACGCAGTTGGGTCCCTTTTGCAATAATGCAATCTCCTTCGATAACATCCTCCCCTTTGGGTCTGATGTTCGCACCCTGTCCGGCTTCAGTCTTCATGATGCGGACCGTCGTGTCCGAAGGTTCGGTGTATTCCACCCGTACGACGGTATCCGCCCCGGCTGGGATTGGCGCTCCGGTCATGATCCGAATCGCTTCCCCTGGACCAACCGTCTTTGTCGCAACCGCCCCGGCGGCCACATCCTCAATAATTTTCAATTCGGGAATTCTAGTGATGGTGTGCTCTTGTTTGATGTCGGCCCACTGGACCGCAAATCCGTCCATGGCCGAATTGTCCCATGGCGGATTGGATCGTGGCGCAATAAGATCCTCCCCCAATACCCGCCCTAAGGCATCAAGGAGACCGATTTTTTCACAGCCCAAGGTATGAGCCACAGCTAGGACTGTTTGTTGGGCTGAAGTTAACAAAGTAAGTTGATCCATGTGTTATACCTGTAATGCAGGATATTGAAAAAGCATGTCCTGAGTCTTGCCGAAAGATCTTCCAGCTTTATCCTCGCCTACTCAGAAGTCTCAGTGAATACCTCTCAACATATTTGAGTTACGATGCGCTATGACTTCTTGAATGGAGCCGGCCGGGCCGACACCTTGACCAGCGACTCTTTCTTCTTGCAGAACTCCTCGATTTTATTGGCAATCCCATGAATAGAGTCAGCCGTGGGAAGATCCGAATGAAAGAGCGCATACGGCTCACCGCGATCACATTGCAGAACCATTTCCGGATCGAGCGGCACTCGACCGAGGAAGGGAACGCCCATGTCTGCCGCCGAGGCTTCGCCCCCCCCTTTTCGAAACAGTTCAATGGATTTGTGACAATGCGGGCAATCTAATCCGCTCATGTTTTCCACAATCCCGATGATGGGAATCTCGCTGTCTCTGGCGAAGGTGACCGATTTACGGGAATCTAATAGGGCCACTTCTTGAGGAGTGGACACAATCACGCAACCCGTGACATCACCAATGAGATCGATGGTCGTCACAGACTCATTTCCGGTTCCTGGCGGCAAATCGATGAGCAAAAAATTGAGGTCTTGCCATTCGACTCCACCCAACAGTTGGTTAATGAATTCAAATTTATACGCATCACGCCAAATGATGGGGTCGTCGGAGTTTTGTAGGAGAAATGACATAGAAGCGATTTTCAGATTGTAGGCTTGATGCGGAATAATTCCGCCGCCCGTACTGATTTTTAGCTTTTGGCCTTCGGCTCCCACCATTTTGGGAATATTGGGGCCATGAATGTCCATGTCGCAAATCCCCACTTCATAGCCTTTGAGTGCCAGACTGATGGCCAGATTGGTGGTCATCGTACTTTTGCCGACCCCGCCCTTATTACTCATCACTAAAATTTTGTTATCAATGCGCTCCATACGTTTTCCCACCAGCCAGCGACTGTGGCCTTCCCGGTCCTTTTGGCAGGTTTCGGTTTCGTCACAAATCGCGCACGCCCACATATAGGTACAGATATCCCCATTCGAACTCGGGGACGGTTGAATCATTTTCAGCTCAGTTGCCATGCATACCTCCACATAAAGCTACCACAATAATATATGTTTAAATAATTGAGGAATTCGGAGCAACGTTGGTATCAACGTTAATTTCATTGTGTCGCCCTTCCCCCGATTTTCTCCACCATATGATCCAGCATCGGTAACACGACTTCTAAATTTTCCTGAGCTCCTCTGACGCTTCCAGGTAAATTGATGATCAGAGTTGTACCTTTAATTCCGGCCGTCCCGCGCGAGAGCATGGCGGTTCCGACTTTTTTAAGACTTGCGGTCCGCATGGCTTCCCCGATCCCCGGAATCTCTTTTTCGATCACGTCCCTCGTTGCCTCAGGTGCCCAATCCGTCGGTCGCACCCCCGTTCCACCAATGGTGAAGATGATGTGGGGAGCAGCCGCCTGACAGAGTGTTGCCAACCGGTGGGAAATGGTCTGGCGATCGTCCGCCACTACCTCATAGGATAAAAGGGTCAATTGGTGGTTCGTCAAGATACCTTCCAGGGATTTCCGATTTTCATCAGGTTCCTGGCCTGAAAGAATCTTGTTGCTGATCGCCAAAACAGCCACCCCTATCACCGGATCCCTCCACTGGCATTCTTCATGTTACTGCGGTCTGGAGTCCGGCACATTGACATAATCATCATCTCCAGCAGCCACAACTCCCACTGGCTGCGTATGTGGCTGGGAACGCCGAACCGCCGGTGCGCCTGTGGCAGGAGAGGATGAAGGCACATCCTCTTTTTCTTGAGATTTTTTCTTACCAAAGACTTGCGCGCCAATAATGCCCACTTCATAAAAGAAATACATCGGGAGGGCCATAATACATTGATTAAAGGGGTCTGGCGTGGGCGTGAGAATCGCTGCAAACAAAAAAGACCCCAGGAATGCCCATTTCCGATATTGTCGTAATAAGGGTGCATTGACCCACCCCAATTTGGCCATCAAGGTCAACGCGAGCGGTACTTCAAAAATCAGTCCAAACACCAACAGGAACCACAGAATAAATCCCACATAATTGGCAATGGAAATTTGGGCAATAAATCCGGATGCCAGCCCGTACGAAATTAAAAAGTGTAACGCGAACGGCAACACCACAAAGAAGCAAAAAGCCAATCCCAGATAAAACGCGACTGTGCTAATAGCCGTAAAAGGGGCGATAAACCGGCGTTCCTGGGCATGTAATCCGGGAAGAACAAATTGCCAGATTTCCCACAACCAGTGTGGGGTCGATAAGACGAGCGCAACTAACCCTGCTACCTTCACATTTTGCCATAATGCTTCAGCCGGAGAGAGAAAGACGAAGGGAATTTTCGGCAAATCCGATGGCATCCATTCCCACGAACTTAGAATGAAATGGTTTTGCAGGGGAATCCGTAGCCAGGTGACAAGCGTATCGGCATACAAAAAGGTGCCAACAAAGACACAAGCCATGACGATCACTGCCCGGGTAAGTCGCCATTGGAACTCTTGCAAATGCTCCATGACGGGCATTTTTTTATCTTCCAGTGGCTTAAAGATTTTCTCTTCAAACCAGGAACCCATTTTGCTTTGCTTGGCCATGCTCTTCCAGTGTCCCCAAAAAACCGAGGGGGGCTCAGCCCCCCTCAGGATTATCCTTACTTATTTAGGATTCACCGCGACAAAGAGATTGTTGCCTCGCCGGTTGACCAACAAAACCACCAGCTCATCTTTGGCAATCTTTGGCGCAATCTGTTTAAAGTCGTCAATCGATTTCACGACTCCGCGACTCACTTCTTGAACCACGTCGCCCACTTGGATACCGGCAGCTTCCACTGCGGTACCTGGCTCAACTTTGGTGACAACCACACCTTTGACTTGTTCAGGAATGTTGTATTGACTCCGGTTTTCCGCGCCAATGGGTTCCACCGTCATTCCTGCCAACACATTATCGAGCTTTTCCATGGCCGGAGCTTTTTCTTCTTCTTTCGGCCCGCCTTTCGCCAGGGCTTGATCCGAAGGCCGTTCTCCTAGTTCTAAGGTCAAGACGGTCTCTTTGCCCTCACGTAACACTTTAATATCTCTTTTCTTCCCCACCTTCGTCCGTGCGACAATATTCCGAAGATGATTGACATCCTTGACCGTTTCACCTCCGTATTCAAGGATCACATCGCCCCGTTGGAGTCCCGCCTTTGCCGAAGGGCCATCTTCATGCACTTCACTGATTAACACCCCTCCTTGTCGACCTTCCGGTAATTGGAAGGATTGAGCTAAGGCAGACGTTAATTCCTGAATGGCCACGCCCATCCATCCTCTCACCACCTTTCCTATTTCGATAAGGCTTGCAGTGATGTCTTTCGCGATACCGACCGAAATAGCAAAGCCTATGCCTTCGGAACCACCCGTTCTGGAAAAGATGGCCGTATTGATGCCGATGAGTTCCCCATTCATATTTACGAGAGCTCCGCCTGAATTCCCCGGATTAATGGCGGCATCCGTTTGAATGAAATCTTCATATTCCGTAATCCCCACACTGCCTCGGCCAAGCGCGCTGATTATTCCCAGAGACACAGTATTGCGTAAACCAAAGGGACTGCCAATCGCCAACACCACATCCCCTACGCGAAGCGATTCATACGAACCCCAGGCAATCGAGGGAATTGGCCCATTTTCAACTTTGACCTTAATGACCGCTAAATCGGATTTGGGATCGGTTCCCACAACGGTTGCCGACATCTCTCGTCCATCATGAAAGGTCACATTAATATCGGTGGCCTCTTCCACGACATGGCTATTGGTCAGGATATACCCCCGGGAATCGATAACCACTCCAGACCCCGCACTCATCCCCGGAGGTCCAGGCGGACGCCCTGGAGGTCCTCCGGGGCCACCACCGGGAGGACCGCCACCGGGAGGGCCACCACCGGGAGGACCACCACCGGGAGGACCGCCACCGGGAGGACCGCCAAATGGCCCGGGAGGTAATGGCCTGGATGAGACCTCACCTCCAGTCACGGCCACGTTGACGACAGCCGGACCAACTTTTTCAACAATTTCTGCAAACCCTTCAATGAACGCCCCTGAAACAGCCGCTTGAGTTTGAGTGGGGAAAAACCACCCGTTTCCCCAGAATCCGCCTACCGTCCCCAGTCCTAAAAAGAGGACAAGGAACCCCCAGAAGGGGGCAACCCGAAACGGCCGGGCAACGCCCGAAAACATTCGTGACATGTGCATCATCCCGATCTCCCTGTTTGTAAAAAAAAAATTAATTGAAACGGAGCAAACAGAAAAGTTGCTGTCCAACAACCCTTGGCATTCTCCAGAAATCACAAAGCCAGATCGCCTTACTTCGTCTAAGTTTTTGATTCTACAATAATTGTTTCTCTACGTTCAAAGTCAAATCCAGAGTTTTTTGCTTGTAAGGGCATACCCCAACACCTTGAAAGGACTTGCCTTTTAGAAATGCCTTGGTTTTGAGTATGTCAAAAACCTCTGTTGTGAGTACCCAAGCATAATAAAATCGGACAGTTCAAGTCCAAGAAGTCTGAATACGGTGGCCACTCCTTCGAGCAGTACGCCCTCGGGAAAAAATATACGAAAGATTAGACAGAAATCTGGAAGTTACGTATTGAGTTGGGAAGCTTCGCCTGATCGAAATGTGATTGGTTTGATTCGGTCAGGGAAGGAAGAACTATCCGGTGATATCCAAGAGAGAGCCGAGAACCTTGTCCTGAATTCTGACGCTGGCAATATTGGTTTCAATTTGGTTCACGGCCTGCAGATTTGAAATAATTTCTTCGCCCAGGTCAACATTGGATCCTTCCCGAAGTCTTGACGGATCAACCTTGGAGAAAAATTGTGGTCCGGACCTTACATCCTTGTCCAAGGTGACGGTTATACCACCGGATAATGATTCTACTGGAAGGACACGAGTTCGTTTAAAACCTTCGGTTTGACCATTGGCAATGTTATGCGCTCCCCCACTGAGGATCTTTCCTCCAATCTGTATTGCAGAAAGAGCAGAGGCAATCCCGGCAATCATCGTATGACATTCTCCTTTGATCGGTTTACATCTAACTAACCATCTCATTTATGCTTCTTATTTCATCGACAAAAATAAAAAATTCTTTCCTTGCGATGAGGGGATTACGGCCGGCTCCCGCGAGAACAGGGCGCTACGCCGGAATTTTTCTTGATGCTCATTCACGGAACCTGCTGAAGAAAAACAATCATTTTGTTATGGTAATGACCGTCATTTGATCATATTGTTGCTTATAGGAAATTCATGCGGGGACTTGTTCTTCATCAAAGCCTTCGACTTCATACTGATCTTCCGATTCCATCGCTTAAACCTCAGGAAGCCCGGATCAGGGTGATCCAAGCTGGAATCTGCTCCACTGATCTCCAACTGATCAAAGGTTATATGGGCTTTCAAGGTGTGTTGGGGCACGAATTCGTTGGAGTGGTGGATGATGCCTCCGAAACATCTTTAGTCGGCAAACGAGTCGTCGGAGAAATAAATGCCGCGTGTCGCACATGTGAAACATGTGTCAATGGACGACCCACGCATTGTCCTCATCGAACAACATTAGGAATCCAGGGTCGAGATGGCGCCTTTGCTGATTACCTTACCCTTCCCGTTGCAAACCTCTTTGCCGTCCCTGATTCCATCACAGATGATCAGGCCGTCTTTATCGAACCCTTGGCAGCAGCCTGTGAAATTACCCAACTAGTCTCGATCAAACCCGCAGACCGGGTGGTGGTCATCGGAGGTGGGAAGCTGGGCTTACTGTGTGCTCAAATCCTCGGGTTGTCGGGATGTTCCGTGACGCTTTTGGGCCGACATTCAGAAAGCTACACATGGCTAAACAACATGGGGATCACAGTTACTTCAAACCCTGTGGACATTCCTCGAGATGTGGATATTATTGTGGAGGCCACGGGAAACCCCGAAGGGCTCTCCACAGCTATCGAATTGATCAGGCCGCGAGGAACCATCGTGCTCAAATCCACCTATCATGGGAAAATTCCTTTAAATATGGCGGAATTCGTCATTCAGGAAATTTCCTTAATCGGATCACGTTGTGGACCCTTCGCACCGGCCATCCGCCTATTAGAAGGTGGGCACATCCGGGTCGACCCACTCATTCACGGACACTACCCGCTCACGGAAGGAATGAGGGCCATGGAAAAGGCCGCCCAGCGTGGCACACTCAAGGTGATGCTGCATATGGCCTGAGCCAAAGGGTTGCTAATAAAAAAAATTATTTTTACCCGTTCAACCTGGTTGAGCCCTCAACCCTTTGGTATGATAAGCTCCATATTTGCCGAGCTGGCGTAGCTCAATCGGTAGAGCAGCGGTTTTGTAAACCGCAGGTCGGAGGTTCGATTCCTCTCGCCAGCTCCATATCTTTCAAGCAATCATTCCTTTTTTGCCGCTTCCTGTGTTTCCACCGTGGCCTAGCTATTGGGCTTCTCATAGACAGAAAATTCCTACGCGGCCTCATGCATAAAATGGCTTATGACTGAGAGTATCGGGTTTTCATTTCATCTGAGGAGACAAGGGCTTTTTTAACGTCCTATACCAAGTGATGAATCGGGTATGGCGGTTGAAGCAGGGTGCAGTTGAGGAAGACCTGGTTGCGGAGCAGAGCCTATTCTATTCTTCATTAACCTAAAAGATCGTTCAAAGTGTTTACGGTAAAATTGTGTATTCGAATTAGCCATTCGAGTTGGGGTCAAACGATAAGAAATTATGGACGAGTATACTGGAGATCAGGTCCTTCATTGGTATGAACGAATGGAAATCTCTATTTTGGAATTTTCCAAACATGTCCCTCTTGTACAACAGAACGAGAGTTTGGAATCGCCTTTCCTTGTCAGTTGCCTAATTGATGCCTGTGGTCTATTGGATTCTCTGTTTCGTGATTTAGTTGATGAGTCCCAGCCCGTAAATGGAAAGAAAAAAAAGAAAAAGGACTACGACATTCAAGACTATGCGGAATGTTTTTCTGCTCGATTCAATTTGCCCAACATGAGAAGTATCCTTTTACAGGCCCCTCCTCGATATCTGACTCCTTTTTCCTCCTGGAGCAAGAGAACGGAAAAGGGAAAGTATCCAAGGCCTACGTGGTGGAATGCCTATACCCACTTAAAGCATGATCGGTTGACCTCTATCAAAGAAGGAACACTAGGCGCTACCCTCAATGCGCTATGCGCTCTTCATCAAATACTTGCAAGGACCACTAATGTCGAGATCTTTAAGTTGTTACTTAGGCGGGGCTGGATTGAAAGTGATTTTTCCACTCCTGAGAATCTTGTTGAAAAGTTTGAGCATGGCAGAACCCCCATGCATGGATATTTTCTAGTTCAAACCAACCTGTTTGCTGTGCCAACTGGAAAATTTAAAAACACTGACACTTTTGATCTAACAGAGTTTCCTGAAAACATAGAAAACGTTAATCCCAACCGATACAGATCTAACGAGGAGCTCGCGAAGTTTTTGGGGCGGTTAATTTTAAAAAATCCCTGAGATGAATTTTGGCGAATTCTTTTTCCGTTACGACCATTCTCCTCCCTGGCTATATTTGAGTCTCATTATTTGGCTTGCTATAAAATTGACTTAAATCAAGATGCCCTTTTTCCGGCTCATATTTCCCCTTTCTCTGATTGCGGTCTTTTATGAGGCTCAAAGAGGTGCTAAAGGAAGTTGATAGAATGGCATGAATCATCAAAGATATGTGGGTTCTGAATTATCGTGAACCGATCAGAGAAGCAAATTGTCCCCTCTATTTAAAATTTTATGCGTAAATAGCCATTAACGTGAAACACGAGACTGAATCATCCATGGCCGCGGAAAAAGCTTCCTCAGACACTCTGCCTGAGCAACCCCGCCCTGACGCAACGGACAGCCTTATTACCCAAAAGGGCACCCTCGAAAAACCCTGGTCCGGCAGGCGAACATCCGGTCTGGACGACACAGACGTATCACGCGCCGAGACCGCCACCCTGTTGAAGAAGAATTATCAACTTGCCAAGCGCCGGAAGCGATGGCTGAAGACGGCAGGAATTCTCGGAATCATACTGATGATATTAGGAGGAATTGGTACATGGTTATGGCATGAAAATGAACCCTTCAAAATTGCCACCTTACGAATCATATCTCCCGTTGTGAGTATTCATGTGGCACCCGACATGATTTCAATTCCTGCAGGAACCTTTCGACAAGGGAATATCCATGGCGAAGAGGAATCAAGCGAGCAACCCATACGGGATGTCAGCATCGAAAAGTTTGCTATGGGGCGATTTGAGGTCACATTCG
>WHTE01000042.1 GCA_009377845.1 Nitrospirales bacterium
AATATTTTTTTTAGACTTGGACATCTTCTCAATGCGGCCCGTCACAATGATCCGTCCACAATGAGCACAGACTCGCTGACCACTATCCTTCCTGATTTCAGTGGGAAGAACCCATCGATGTTCTTCGCACCAGTAGGTTTCCTTGGTCACCATGCCTTGAGTGAGCAAATGAGTAAAGGGTTCATCAGCGGTCGTGAGGCCCAAGTCCCGTAAGACTTTAGTAAAGAAACGCGCGTAGAGCAAATGCAAAACGGCATGTTCAATCCCCCCGACATATTGATCCACCGCCATCCAATGGTGCGCGGCTTGCGGGTTCACCGGGAGGGTCGTCTCTTTGGGCGAGCAATAGCGAAGGAAATACCAGGAAGAATCCACGAAGGTATCCATGGTGTCGGTTTCCCGACGAGCCATACCGCCACATGTCGGACATGTAGCTTGCGAAAACGAAAGAGATTCCTTGAGCGGAGACCCGCCTTTCCCGGTAAACGGCACATCGTCAGGCAACACAACCGGCATCTGGTCTTCGGGGACCGGGACAAGGCCACACCGATCACAATACAACATCGGAATGGGCGTCCCCCAATAGCGTTGCCTGGAGATTCCCCAGTCCCTCAACCGGAAATTGACTGTTCGCTTGCCCCATCCCTGCGTTTCCACATATTCGCCGATGGCCTGTTTTCCATCAGGCACGGACAAACCGGAAAAATTCCCGGAGTTCACCAGGAGTCCGGCGCGGTCCTCTTCTTCATAAGCGGCTTCCAGGGCATCAGGGACGAGCTTTCCTTCAGGGCATTGAATCACCAGTCGAATCGGAATGTGATATTTTTTCGCGAATGCAAAATCCCGTTGGTCGTGTGCGGGAACAGCCATAATGGCCCCTGTTCCATATTCATACAACACAAAGTTTGCTACCCAAATCGGGATACGTTCCTTAGTAAATGGATTGATGGCGTACGCACCGGTAAACACCCCTTCCTTTTCCCGGTCGGCTGCCGTACGGGTCGCTTTATCCAAACGGGACACACGAGTCACAAATTCTCGAACACCGTTGGCCTGAGGTCGCCCGCCGATCAGCTGTTCCACCAGTGGCGATTCCGGGGCCAGGCTCATAAAGGTCGCTCCATGAATGGTATCCGGCCGCGTCGTAAACACCCGGACCACATGCAATCCGGACAATGGCTCCGCTAACGGAAAATCCATTTCCACGCCTTCGCTCCGGCCAATCCAATGCCGCTGCATGGCCAGCACCCGAGCCGGCCAGGTCGTCAATCGGTCACAGCCATCCAATAATTCCTGGGCATACGTGGTAATGCGAAAAAACCACTGTTCCAACTCTTTTTGAATGACAACCGAATCGCATCGCCAGCACACCCCTCCCTCTTTTCCCTCTTGCGCCAACACCTGCTCATTTGCCAACACCGTTTCACAGGAAAGACACCAATTGACCGCCGAGTGTTTTCGATAGGCCAGCCCGCGCTCAAACATTTTCACAAAGATCCATTGATTCCAGCGGTAATAATCGGGCTGAGATGTATTCACCTCCCGGTCCCAATCATAGGACAAGCCCATCCGCTGCAGTTGCCCTTTCATGTATGCCACATTCTCTTGGGTCCAGACATTGGGGTGCACGCCTTTCTCAATTGCGGCATTTTCGGCAGGCAACCCAAAGGCATCCCACCCCATCGGGTGCAACACATTATAACCGCGCATGGTCTTATAGCGGGCCACGACATCGCCGATGGCATACACGCGCACATGGCCCATGTGGATTCGGCCAGAAGGATAAGGAAACATCTCCAAGCAATAATATTTGGGTTTGTTCGGATCTTCTTGAACATGGAATGTCCCGGATTGGTCCCAATACGCCTGCCACTTTGCTTCAATAGCCCGATGATCGTACGTATGCGCCATACTTATGCCTTAATGAGAAAAATCGAGGTCAGCTCTTCGGTGGATGAGCAATAAGAAGGCCTCCCCTGTTAATTGCCGACTTTTTTTAAGAATGTGAACGGGTGTGGTTCAAAGTATTCCCCTCGCCATAGTGGAAAGAGAGGGTAAGGGAGGGCATCCTCCTCCAGCTTCGGCATCAGGAAACTCTGATTTTTCAACATCATGCTGGGGAATCTAGCATAGAGGAACTCACCCGACAAGCAAGCCGCCAGGAGGAAATTCAGCCAAAACACGGCGATAAAATTGAATCGGTAAAGGGTGAAAAGAGGAAGGCTAGAAAGACCGTCTCGTGGCCTTGCGCGGCTTCACGGAAATTGGTGACGGAGGACGGGCAGTCGATCCGGAAATGGCACTGACGACTTCCCGATGTTCACGCTGTTGTTGACGATGATGTTCAATCAACGGATCGATGATTTCTCCACACATCAGACACCGCCAGCCAGGCATCCAGATCTCTCCACTCGTAGCTATATCCACAAAGTGATCCACAATCATTGTGCCCTGGCATCGGGTACATTGCATCCGTCAAATCTCCTCCAGCATGTTGTGTGTATCCATCGGAGGAGAAAGAGCAGACCTTAAATCTTAGACTCAAGAGAAAATGCTTTTTTTTGAAAAACGCGCAGAAACGTCATGCCACCACAAAACAACATCTAGAAAATGACCATTCCCTTTCCCGCATCGTACCGGTCATCCACTAAGATTATCCTGATGAAGCGAGAACAGCATTTACGCACTTGTCATGCTCGCGCAAGTGGGAAGCCACCTTACGCTCAAATCGCGCTCTGCATGGCAGAAATCCGGCTTGAAATCTTTTCGGATGGATCGCTGTTCACTCACCGCGGGGATGATGGGGACCCGATGATAATGACCGACACAAGAATGTCTGGATGATTATGGCGGGACGGCTTTCGAAGATTTGGACGAACGGAGGGATGTCATGGGAATCAAGGCTTCGCCACGCAGTTTGCGGTGGAAGGTGATGGCAAACCGATGCGCTTCATCCCGAATGGTTTGGACCAGCCGTGTAGCCGGTGATTTAACCGGCAGGATAATAGGAGTCTTCTGCCCTGGTAGAAACATCCGTTCCTCTTTTTCGCCACGGGCTTTCGCGAGACCGCAGATGGGCACGTGCGAAAGACCGACTCCCGCCATTGCCTCCATTGCCGCGCCTAATTGCCCGGCTCCGCCATCAAGAAGAACCAGGTCCGGCACCGGCAATGCTTTTCCAGGTTTGGTGGCTAACGATCCGCCGTATCGGCGCTTGACGACCTCATGCATACTGGCGAAGTCGTTGGCCCCTTCCACCGTTTTGATGCGAAATCGCCGATAGTCCGATTTTTTCATTCTGCCGTGTTCCCAGGCCACCATGGACGCCACCGATTGCGCCCCCATGGTATTGGAAATGTCGAAACACTCAATGCGGGACGGACTCTGTGGCAACACTAAGAGCGCCTGAAGTTCCTCCACCGCCTCGCTGGATTCGGTTTGCACGCGAAGATGTTCTTTGAGAGCCACCGCGGCATTTTCCTGTGCGAGCTGGAGAAGTTGATATTTGGCTCCTCGTTCCGGAACCAGAACACGGACGGTTTCTTCTTTTTTCTCGGACAACCAGCGCTGCACTAATGGTTGATCGTCAAACCCCACAGGGAGCAAGACCTCTTTGGGGGGAACGACGGATTTGGCATAAAACTGTTCGAGCGTAGACCGCACGAGTTCTTCGTCGGGAACGTCGTGAGCGTCGGACCAAAAGAAATCCCGACGGCCGATCAACAGGCCCCCTCGCACAAACAGGATTTGTACATCCACCGCACCGCTGCCCCTGGCCAATCCCACAATATCCTGGTCCAGAGCTCCAATTTGAGCGACCCGTTGTTTTTCCAACATGCGCGTTATGTTATCCATTTGGTCACGAAGGCGGGCCGCTTCCTCAAATTCTTCCCGCTCCGCTGCCTTTTGCATATTTGACCGTAATGATTCCAGCAATTCCTTGTCTCGTCCTTCCAGAAACCAACGGACCTGTTTGACGATCTGGTGATAGTCTTCCTTCGTCTGATTCCCCGTGCAGGGGGCCATACACCGCTTGATTTCAAATTCCAGACATGCTCGTTCAGCCGTCCCATCGATCTCAATGTTGCAAGTGGCCAGGGGAAAGACCTTGCGAATGACTTTCAGCGTGTCGCGCATGGCCCCGGTCGGGACATACGGGCCAAAATATAACGCCTTGTCCTGTTTGACCCGGCGGACAATAGACAGCCTCGGGAAATCATCGTGAATAGGCAACCGGAGATAGGGGTATTGCTTATCGTCCCGAAGCACCACATTGAACCTCGGGCGGTGCCGCTTAATCAGGTTGCTTTCTAAGATGAGGGCTTCCAATTCCGAGTGAGTGACCAGCGTTTCCAGGTCAACGACCTGCGAGACCAACACCCGGTTTTTTGGGGTGAGATCGGCCCCGTTTTGAAAATACGATCGAACCCGATCGGACAATATCGCGGCTTTTCCAATATAGATGATGTCGCCTCGTCGATCCTTAAAGAGATAGACCCCTGGCTGTTTAGGGAGATTGCTGAGTGCCCCGCGCAGACGACCTGATTGGTCTGAGAAGATATGAGGAGGCATCGTGGGGTTTTTCATGATCCCTTACCACGTGCTCATTAGACGATGGCCACTCCAGCCGGTCGCTGAATGAGTTCGATTTCATAGCCATCCGGTGCATCGATAAAGATGAATCGGCTGCCGGAAGACGATTGGGTGGGTCCATCCGTGATCGGCACACCTTTGGCTTGGAGTTCCTGAATCGTCTGTTCCAAATCCTCTACTTCAAATGCCAAGTGGACCAAGTCTTCCTGTACATTGACGGGCCCACTGGCGGGAAAGCTGCAGAGTTCAATCAGCTCCTCGCTATTGGGCACGGCTAAAAACGCCAAATGGGATCCTCGAGGGGACACTTTTTGCTCCACCACTTCCAGACCTAGGACGTCTCGATAAAAGGCCAGCGTCTGCCCCATGTCACTCACCCGCATTCGAGTATGTAGCAGTTTTTTTACCCGCATGGTTTGCTCCTTTTCAGAATACGACTTTTCCCTGCATTGTGAAAAGAAATCCGTGGCCGCTGGTCGAAAACCTGACAACGATGTGAGAGCCGTCAGCCATCGCCGTTGTTGTCGCCTACCCTTTCTCTATTGTCACCCGTTGCTCCTTCGTGATCAACCTTGCTATCTTTGTTCCCTTTTCATAAACTTGCCCCCGATTTTCGCTCTATTCCCGTTCTCAAGGAGGAGACGTGACCATCATCGCTACCCGCTTGCCCCTTGTTTACCTGATCATTGGGCTCTTCAACATCTTCATTATTCCAGAAACATCATTTGGTGAAGGCTTTCGGATTCTGGATCATGGGGCTTCAGCAACAGGCCAAGGCGCCGCCTTCGCAGCCCAAGCCGATGATCCTTCAGCCATCCATTACAATCCAGCCGGCATGACTCAATTGCAGGGTATTCAATTTTCTGCGGGGACACTCCTCATCGGGGGAAATGTTCGGTTTAAGAGTGCTCTTGGACCGACAGTGAAAGGAGATCTCGGTGGTGCCATTGCCAATCCTCCGCCCAGCACAATTTTTTTCACGGCGCACTTACCGGCCTTAGGCCTAACCAATTTCCCAAATTGGACGGTGGGGATTGGGGTGACTTCCCCGTTTGCCCTGAAGGTCGATTACCCCGACGATAGTTTGATTTCGCCTATTCTCACCAGTGCCGCGCTTCCTCTCATCGATATCAAGCCCACTCTGGCCTACAAGCTGAATGACTATATCTCCGTAGGGGGCGGGTTGGACATTTATACCTTTGCCAACTTTTTGGGAGAAGGTCAGGCGGAACTTCAACAAAATGCGGCCCCAGGTAACGCGTTTGGCATACCCGCTGGAACCGGCCTTGAAGCGAATGGGGATGATACGGCGTTGGGATTTAATGCCAGTGTGCTATGGACACCCTTCCGCAATCAAGAGGGGAACCCGCTGGTCAATCTGGGATTTGTCTATCGACACGGAGCCGATTTGGATCTTAAGGGGGAGTTTTTAGCCGGAGGAACCCGCCTCGCCGGTGCGACCACGACCATTGAACTCCCTAATGTCTATACATGGGCCATCGCCGGGTGGCCTATTCGGAACGCACACCATGAATGGAAGGTTGAAGTCGATGTCGAGTACGCCGACTGGTCCGATTTCAAAGATCTCAACCTGCAACTCTCTAATGGAGCAGTCATTCCTAATCCACGAAACTATGGGGATGCCTGGCTCCTCATGGTGGGTACCGAATTCAAAGCCCTATCTCCCCCTGCACTCCCCAATTGGGATGTCTCGCTCAGAGCAGGGTATCTTCGCTCAGAAACCCCGGTTCCCAGCCGAACCTTCGATGCCTCGAATCCTGATGCGGACTTCAATGCCTTCTCCGTCGGTGTCGGCTTTCTCTGCCACTCGTCGGGAAAATTATTAGGTGTGCTCCCCTGTAACAGTTTTGGCGCAAAAGCCATGGGAATTGATTTGGCCTACCAGGTTTTGCTGTATCAGGCCCGTGGCATTCATAATAACCAACAGTTTCTTTTGAACGGAGAATGGGATACCACCTTGCATGTCGGGGCTTTGTCCTTTCGCATGAATTTTTAGCCTCCTGTTCTGAATTTTGCCTTAGCCCCTTCACCCTTTTCCCGTTTTCCATTACAGTCCCCTCTATCGGTTCACCCTCCTCAGGGACGGTTATGCCGCTATTACCGAAAGCCCATCGCATCCTGGAGCGCCCGCTTATGGAGTTTCGTCCCTTTGGCAAGGATCTTCAGGGGGCAACTATTCAGGATGTCAGCGGGATAACAGTCCGAGCCAATCTTGAATATCTGGAAGATGTCATCACGCGTCGGCAGGGATCCGAGGCCGCACAAACAGCGTTGGACAACCTTGTCGCATTGCTCAACGAGCGGATCCCCGACAGGACCTATCATGTCACCGTCGACTTCCTCAAAAATCCCTGGAACAGCTACTCCTACGAATTTGTGATGTTTTTGGCTGAGTTTTCGGTCCAACTCTCCTTGCAGGACAATTTCCACTTCAACCTGGGACGGGAAAAATTTTTATCTCCCATCATTCAAATCCTGGGTCGGCCCTTTTCCATTACCCAGATTTACCGTCTCTTTCCCTACTTTGTGGAAAAATTTACCAAAGGGGCGCTCAAACCCGAGGTGGTTTCGGTCATCAATGGATATGCCGTGATGCGGTTACAATTTTCCCAGTCCACCATCACGCAGTTTGGTCCATATCTCCGAGGCTGCGCAGAACGGATATGCCAGACCACGAAGGCGACGATTGCGGAAGTTCCGGCCCGCATGTTTGGAAGACCGGCATCGACGATCCAGGATAGGTGTTGCATCGCCGAGGGAGCTCCCTATTGCGAATGGGTCTTTACCTGGGAACCCCAGCGGCAGCCCATACTGGGGTGGATCCTGGGAGGAATCGTGTTGGGGCTTATCACATTAGCCACCTTGAGAGTCCAAGCTCCTAATCAGCCCTGGTGGATCAGTGCCGGATTCTCCCTGCTGCCCCTGGTGATCCTGCCGCTGGCGGGACGACTCTGGGGAGATCGTCTGGAACTTCAAGAACGAGGCAAAATTATTCAAGAACAATTGGAGTCGGCTGAACAGCGGCACGAGGAATTGCGGGAGGCCTATCTCGAGCAAGAACATATTGTGGTCGAGATCCGCCGACGAGTCGATGAATTAACCATGCTTCATCAACTCACCCTCCACATCGGCTCGACCCTCGACCGTGAAACCATTATCGGGTCGGGGCTCAAAGCCATTGTGGGCTCACTCCCCTATGAGCATGCCTGGGCGGCATTATGGGACTCACATCATCAATTCTTCCACAAGATTCAAGCGGAAGGGATATCGGCACACCGGGAGGCATTGGTTCGAGACGTGCGCATTCCCTTAACTCCGCAGGACCTCCTTTACTCAACTCTCCACACACAACAATGCATCGTCATCGAAGACATTCAAGCGATTCTGGACCAGTGTCATCCTGCCACTCGACAGATGCTTGCGGATGCCGGTACCCGAAGTGGAATAGCGGTATCCCTGATCAGTCAGAATCAACCCCTCGGTGTGCTCATCGCTGGAAGTCACCACCTGAGACCCATCCCCATCACTGAACAAAATTTATTGTCCACGGTAGCTCATCAAATGGCGATTGCGCTGGATACGGCATTGGCGTATGACGAGATTGAAGCCCTGAACATCGGCCTGGAAACCAAAGTGCATGAGCGGACGGCTGAATTACAACAGGCGAACAAGTACCTGGAATCGGCCAATGACCGGCTTAAAGAATTGGACCGGATGAAATCGCAATTCCTCTCTCATTGCTCGCATGAATTGCGTACGCCCTTGACCTCGATCAAGGGATTTACGGAAAACCTGCTTCATGGCATGGTGGGGCCACTCGCTGAACGCCAACACCTGTATCTCACCCGAATCAGTGCTAATGCCAATCGACTCACCCGCATGATTGCCGACTTGTTAGATTTATCTCGTATTGAGGCAGGGACCATCCGCTTAGCGCACCAATCCGTTTCCCTTCTTGAACTACTCGAGGAAGTCAGCCAGGAATTGCTGCCTCTGACCCAGACCAAGGCCCAACACCTGACGGTCGAAATCACGGGAGAAAGCCTGTCCGTCTGGGGCGACCCGGACCGCCTCCATCAAATTGTGACCAATCTAGTCCACAATGCCCATAAATTTACCCCGGAAGATGGACGCATTTGGGTGACAGCCTGTCCGGCTCCTCCGGACCACATCCTTTTGTCCATCTCCGATACCGGGCCTGGAATTCCCCAGGAAGCCCAAGCCAATCTTTTTCAGCCCTTCTACCAGGCCCACCGTGTCCCGGAAATCGGCACGCAGGGCCTGGGGTTGGGCCTCTCGATCGTGAAACAATTGGTGGAACTGCACGGCGGAACGATATCTGTAGAAAGCCAGGCTGGAGAAGGCGCCACCTTTCGTGTTCGTCTTCCGGCAGAATGTCCTTCCACCCTTTCGTCCTCTCCGCAGTCAGGACACGAGCCCCCAATCTAGAAAATCTCTAAAGGCTTCATGACCAGAAATTGTTTCCTCCAGGTCTTTTTCTCCAATTGCCTTGTACCCTCCCAGGCAAAAAATTCCTACAAATCCTTCAGGATTTTTGTCGCGCTGCCGATAAACGTGGATAGTATTGCCTACGACATTATTTTGAAGGGAGGTGGAACCATGGCAAAAGCAGCTAAAAAGAAACCGGGGAAAAAAGCAGCCGTGCGGATGAAGAAGTCCTCAGGGCGGAAAAAGGCGTCTCGATAACTTCCCCCGACGTCACAATGTGTAGGTCCGGGGAGTCGGTTCTACTCCCCGGAATACACCCCGCCTCCTCTCGTTTTTCCTTCTCCCTCATCATTCCTCTCACGCTCACAACCAGGCCATTCACACACACAAGTTGAGTTTGCCGGCCAGGTTATGTGATAACTTCCGATCACTGTTTCCCATTCATGCGCGAGAGCACCCGTCATGGACATTAATGCACAAACACAACTGTGCGGCCTGTTGGGAAACCCGGTCGAGCATTCCCTTTCTCCGGCCATCCACAATGCCGCCTTTAGCCAACTGGGATTGAATTTCGTCTACCTGGCGTTTCCCGTCCAGGACCTCGAAGGAGCCATTCAGGGCATCCGGGCTTTGGGGCATATCCGGGGACTCAGCGTGACCATTCCCCACAAAGTGGCCATACTGCCCTTGTTGGACTCCGTCGAAACCACAGCCAAACACATTGGATCGGTGAACACCATCGTCAAAGACTGGGGCATGTTAGTGGGCTCCAACACCGACGCTTCAGGTGCGATCGAAGCCTTGCAACAAGGCGGAGTGGAACTCTCGGGTCAACGCGTCGTCATCCTGGGCTCCGGGGGAGCCGCTCGAGCCATTGCCTTTGGGCTCTGCGTGGAAGAAAAGATCGGACATCTCACCCTCTTAGGCATTGACGACAAAGAACGAACGACCTTGGCGAGCGACCTCAGAACCAAAACTTCAATCCCTTTGCAAGACGCCTCGTTAACCCCTGAATCCTTGCAGTCGGCGTTGGTGCAAGCCCAATTGCTCATTCATTGCACACCCATTGGCATGCATCCAAAGATCGAGGAAAGTTGTGTTCCCAAACATCTGCTACACCGCGATCTGACGGTCATGGATATCGTCTACAACCCGCTCAATACGCGGTTGTTGCAAGACGCACAAGCAGTGGGATGCCACACCATCCAAGGCATCGAGATGTTTCTTCACCAGGCCGTTGGGCAATTTGAACTCTGGACCGGCGAGTCTGCGCCAATTGACGTGATGCGAAACGTACTCACCTCTCACTTCCAATAATGCGTATGTCAGGAATCAATATTTAATATTTTACCCTCGCCACCTTGGGGGAGAGGGCAAGGGTGAGGGGGAAATCACTGAACGCAGGTTGAAACATCAGATCATGAACATTGTTCTAATTGGATACAGAGGAACGGGGAAAAGCACCGTGGCCAGAATCCTGGGCCAACGGTTAAGACGAAAGGTCATTTCCACCGATGAGGAAATCGTCAAGGAGGCGGGGCAATCCATTTCTCAAATTATTGAGCAATTTGGGTGGGATCATTTCCGCGGGCTTGAAACGCAGGCGTGTCAGAAGCTCACTGGTCAGAAAAACCTGATTATCGACACCGGCGGGGGTCTCATCCTCAAGGAAGAAAACGTCACGATTCTTAAAGCGGATGGGAAGATCTTTTGGTTGACCGCCGAAGTTTCGACTATTGCAAGCCGGATTTCCGGCGATATGCAGCGGCCATCTCTGTCAGGAACCAAATCGTTCGTAGCAGAAATCGAAGAAATTCTTGAAATTCGCAGACCTCATTACCAAGCTGCCGCCGATGTCATCATCCCCACCGATAATGAAACAGCCGAATCAATTGCCAACCAGATTGTTGAAAATCTCGACGTTATCTCTTAACTTTTGATTCACTTTTCTCGAATCAACAGGAAAAAGTACCATTCTTTTTTCATCAATACCAATCTTCAAGGGTTTCTCATGGATTGTGAACGCTGTCTTTGTCCGCAAACTCATGATAGGGGAACTTGATGGAAGACATCTGGCGTAAGCCCTGTGTCATGGAATGGACTCAATACCTGTTGGACAGTTATGCCCATTGGCTTAAGAAAGAACTGATTCCCCGCCAGGGTACCTCACTGGAACAAGCCGAACGCTTATTCACCTGTCCATTTGTGGTCGTCTCTCATGGACTGCAAGATGACCCCATCCTCAATTATGGAAACCGGACAGCTTTAACTCTGTGGGAAATGGATTGGGGCCAACTCACTCAAACCCCCTCTCGTCAAACGGCCGAGCCCGTGAATCGTGAAGAACGTGCCCGTATGCTCTACCAGGCCCAAACCATGGGATTCATTGCTGATTATCGCGGAGTCCGGATCTCTCAATCCGGAAGACGTTTTTTAGTGGACTGCGCCACGGTGTGGAACGTTCGCAAATCGGATGGGACACCGTTGGGGCAAGCAGCCACCTTTTCTGCCTGGAGGTTCATGTAGTCGAACATGAACGCTCCTTACCGTTTTATCCTTTGCTTCTGTCATGCACCTCCCGTGACCTCCTTCCCCCGATCACGGGCAGAGCCCCCTATTGTGGAACCCACTCCGCCATGCCCACAGTTTCTGGCGGGTTCTTATCCATGAAACAACCAAGATGGATTCCCGATTAAGTATGCCGGGAATAACGGAGGGGAGCGAGATGGATTCCGGCCAACAGGTAGCAGGAATCACCGCAAATGCCTTTTACTATTCTTTTTACCGCCATCAAGGCTCTCGCTTGCCCTGAGGAATTTACCTGGGCTATGGTGCCATCAGGCTGATGATTGAATCTTAAACAATTTTTCATTGGAAACGTTTCATGATTCTTGCGGGTGACATTGGTGGGACAAAAATCAACCTGGCCCTGTATGACTGGGACAAGGAACGGGTAGACCCCGTTCGGGAAGATACCGTTTGGACTGCGGACCATGAATCGTTGGAGGAAATCCTCACCGAATTTTTAGAGGAACCTGCTCATGCCGATTTCATATCGGATGAAGCCGCAGACGAGACCGATGACCCTTTGCCTGGAGTCACCCCTCCTTCTCCACTGGGACCCTTGACAGCCGCCTGTTTTGGGGTTCCCGGGCCTGTGTTGAATAATACCTGTCGCACGACGAATATTCCCTGGACAATTGAAGGGGGCAAGTTGGCCGAGTTTCTCAACATTCCGCGTGTCTGTTTGTTAAACGATTTGGAAGCCACCGCCTACGGGTTACAGCTTCTTCGCCCGGATGAAATCGAGGATCTCAACCCCAACGCGCCTTCTCCGCCACCTGATGGCACGCGAGTGTTGCTAGCTGCTGGAACGGGGCTGGGAGAATCTCTTTTATTGTGGACGGGGAAGGACTATCACATTTGTCCCTCAGAAGGGGGGCATGCCGATTTTGCCCCGAATACCGATTTGGAAATCGACCTTCTGCGATATTTGCGGACCAGTTATTTACATGTGAGTTACGAACGGGTGCTCTCCGGCCCAGGCCTCCACAGCATTTATCAATTTCTCCGCGATACCAAGAAAAACGAGCCCACCTGGTTTGCTGAAAAGCTCCCTACCGGCGATCCGGCTGCGTTGATTGCTGAAGCCGGGCTCACGGGTAAACCCGATATTTGCAAAGAAGCCCTTCAGCTGTTCGTCTCTATTTACGGGGCCGAAGCCGGCAATATGGCCCTTAAAGCCCTGGCACTGGGCGGCGTCTATCTTGGCGGGGGCATTGCCCCAAAGATTCTTCCCGCGTTACGGGAAGATACGTTTATGAAAGCCTTTCTGGCAAAGGGCCGATACAAACGATTACTTGCCAAGATGCCCGTTCGGGTGATTTTGAATCCCCATACCGCCTTGCTCGGTGCCGCCTCCGTGGCCGCCGGAATGACCGTCTAACACAATGTTACCAAAGCATGCCCCTGAAGTATGAGGCAGGGTCTTCCAACTATGTTCTCAGTTCGTTGTTGTGCTCACGGACCTCTGCGTCTCTTCCTCCCGCCCTCGCCCCTGAGATTGTGCTGGATGAGACTCTTTGCATGCCCAGCCTCGGAAGCTTGATGTCCGGCAGTTTCGTTGAAAACCCATACATGATAAAAATTGCCATTCAACATTTCCCGTGAGTGAGGACCTTCTGTGTCATTCTCATCGACACCGTTGACACCCGATCGGCAAAAAGCCCTGGCCGCTCACAAGGCCATGGAGTTTGTCCAAGATGGGCAGATCTTGGGACTCGGCACCGGATCCACGGTCCATCACTTTTTGACGGCCTTGGGACAGTGCGTGCAACAAGGATTGCGGGTCCGTGGCGTGGCGACTTCCCAAGCGACGGCTGTGTATGCCAGACAACTGGGCATCCCTTTACTGGGCAACGATGAACCCTGGGATATTGATGTGGCGGTGGATGGAGCTGATCAAGTCGACCCCCGCCTGAATCTGATTAAAGGCGGCGGCGGGGCTCTGTTGCGGGAGAAAATTGTGGCGAAGGTGGCACAGCAGTTCATCGTGATTGTGGATCAGGCCAAACAGGTGGCTCGCCTTGGGCTTCCTTTTCCTTTGCCCGTTGAAATCGTGCCATTCGGTTGGCGAACCACGCAACGGCATCTGGAGAATCTGGGATGGCAGTCCCCTTTGCGTCAAAAGGCTGGACAGCCGTTCCTGACTGACAACGGGAATTACATTATGGATTTGCATATCCCTGAGATTGCCGACCCCTCCGCCCTCGAATTGTCCCTCAACCAGATTCCTGGGGTGGTCGAATGCGGGCTCTTCGTGATGATGACGTCCTTGGTTATTACCGGCACAAATGACGGTCCCCTGCTCACCCGCGCATCTTGAGACCTGCGTCTCCTTTGGGGAGTGTTGAAAAAGCATGCCCTGAGTCTGGCCGAAGGGGCCGCCGTACCTGCGTCGGAACTCCCGGCCTTCGTAGCCGAAGCTACTTCGGCGGAGTAGGCTCGGCAGGCAGGCCAGCGGCGTTCTCCGAACCGGTGAAAAGTGAGAAGTGAAAGGTAAGGAGATGGCAGAAGGTCATTCTGAACGGGTTGACTCTTGTCATTTTACGCCTCGCTCCTTACGATTTTGGACGGGCCTTTTTGCTTGGTTGAAATTGGCAGAAGGTTGTACGCCGGTAAGAGCGGCCATTCCACCCTCGCTTGTGAGGATGGTAAGATTAGGGCAACAGGTTGGAATTTGAAGAAAGCCGCTTAGTCTCAGCATTTTGGAATCTGAATTCCATAACCGACAAAGGTAAGAAAGTATCTCGCATGAGAGAACGATTTGCTGTGCGAACATCCCCCGTGAGAGGCAGGCGTCATTCCTGGATGGTCGCGTTCATGGTGGGTCTGCTTGGTGTCACCCACATCCAATGCTCCCCGGCTCCTTCCGACACACCTTCCGACAATCCACCACCAATAACCGAAACACACGCCGAGAACGAGCCCCAAGCACCAGTCGTCCCCGCTGCCGATTCGCCTCCCATCGTTCACGTCTCGACTCCACTTCTGGCCTCCAACGAAACCTTTGTCAAAATCGCCAAACAGGCGATGGCCTCGGTGGTGAATATCTCCGCGACAAAACGCACAGCCCAATCTCCTGGCAAGAATCCTCTGTTTGAAGATCCCTTTTTCCGGAGGTTTTTTGGAGAGGAATTTGAACGGCGGTTTCAACAACCCCGCGAACGGCAGGAGCAAGGATTAGGTTCCGGAGTGATTGCTAGCGACGATGGGTACATCGTCACCAATAATCACGTGGTGGAACAGGCTGATGACCTAATCGTGCTCTTGGGAGATAAACGGAAATTCCCGGCTAAACTGATTGGCACGGATCCTAAAACCGATTTAGCGGTGATCAAGATTGAAGCCACCGGATTATCTACCTTACCCTGGGGAAATTCCACAACACTGGAAGTGGGAGAATTGGTGTTGGCGGTCGGCAACCCCTTTGGGTTGAATCAAACGGTCACGATGGGAATTATCAGTGCGGTGGGCCGCGCCAATGTCGGTATCGTCGATTATGAAAATTTCATTCAAACCGATGCCGCCATTAATCCAGGCAATTCCGGGGGCGCACTCGTCAATCTGCAAGGTCAACTCATCGGCATTAATACCGCCATCTTCTCCCGAACGGGCGGCTACATGGGCATTGGTTTTGCCATCCCCAGCCAAATGGTGAAAAACGTGATGCAAAGCCTGATCGGGCATGGCAAAGTCATTCGCGGGTGGCTGGGCGTGTCGATCCAGGAACTATCGCAAGATCTCGCGACGCAGTTCGATGCGCCTGACACCCAGGGCGCGTTGGTGGGAGATGTGTTTAGCGAAAGCCCGGCGGGACAGGCGGGTCTGAAACGAGGAGACATTATCCGGACCTACAACGGTGTCACCGTGAACGATCCGACCCATTTGCGCACGCTTGTGGCCGAAACCACACCGGATACTGGGGTTCCTGTTGCAGTGTTGCGAAACGGCAAAATGGTCAATCTCTCTGTTTCCATTGCTGAAATGCCTAAAGATACCGCTTCGTTGACGAAGGAGTCTCAGGGGTCGGTCTCAGGCAACCACGCACTCTCGGGGCTTTCGGTCGAACCGGTCAAGTCTGGCCAGACAAGCGATGGCCATGGCGTAGTCGTCACCCAAATAGTCCCAAACTCTCCGCCGGAACGCGCGGGTCTTCAGCCGGGTGATGTGATTCTGGAACTGAATCGCTCACCCATTCGCTCCGTGCAGGATTTTGAACAGCTCGTGAAGCGACTGGATGCTCAAGCCTCTGTCTTAGTCCTGTTGCAGCGGGGAAAAGGCACGATTTTCCTGACTATCAAACCGTAGCTGGTTGTACGACCGGTGTTCCACTTTTTCAGAAGGACGACCTGATAGTCTACGACCATGAAGCTTCTTTATTCACGCAGGTCATTTTTGCAAGTGAGCTCGTTTGTCTGTTTCCTTGGAATGTTATTCTTCCCTGTTCCCATACAACCGATATTGTGGGCCTCTTTCCCGCACATTCACATTCAACCGGACCCGCCATTTTTTTCTCCGAATCAATTGACGATCTTCTTGGCTACTCCCCTCACCTGGGAAAATCGAACCCGCGAAGCGCATTCCATCGTTGCAGACGACTGTTTATCTAGATCAGAGTGCTCATTCGACTCAGGGATCATTCGTCCCGACCATCAATTTGTCCTATCTCAGCTGGGCCCTGGGCGCTATCCCTACCACTGTGGGCTCCATCCCTTCATGCGCGGTCTGTTAATCATCCATCATCCGCAACCCCTTCCCTCTGACATCTAAAGATCCCGACTTTTTCATTCTTGTTGCATGGCCATCTCCCTGTCACCAAAGGTGATTTTGCATTTCTGGCTCATTTCACCTGCTTTTTTTTGCGTTGCATGACATCAGGCCCTAATGGTACATTCCAAACATCCTTGGTAAGGGCACATTCTACCGACATCATTCGTTCACCAAAAAACTCAGACTGGTCCCATCGTCTAGGCTGGTCTAGGACGGCACCCTCTCAAGGTGCAGACACGGGTTCAAATCCCGTTGGGATCACCATTGGTATAGGAGCTTACGTTCCCACCTTCCTGATTGATATCACCCGCATACACTGAGTCAGATTTCAGGTTTTCACGTCCATTTTTTCTTTCATTGATGCCTTAAGGACCTGCTATGAATCCGAGAACATTTCACGATGGCGAAAGCGACGGCCTGGAAGCCTTAGAGGCTCTGGATCCTGAAACCATTCATTCCTTTTCCGACCTCTTGTCGGCCATGAAAAAAACGGCATTTGGCGGACGTCGTCTGGGTGACGCCTTTGAGATTTTGCGCAAGATGATCGAGGACCCGGATTGTGCGGTGGTCATGACCCTATCCGGGGCCATGACCATCGCCAAAATGGGGAAAATTATCTGCAGCATGATCGATCGCGGCATGGTACAGGCGGTGGTGTCCACCGGCGCGTTGATTGCCCATGGTTTGAGTGAAGCGGTTGGTAAAACCCATTATAAGTATCATCCATCCATGACGGACGCGGAATTATTTGAAAAGGGCTATAACCGTGTCTATGACACCCTGGAGATGGAACTCAACCTTAACCATGTCGAACGCGTGGTCGGCGCAACACTTAAACGCATCGAACCGGGGCAGGTCATTTCTTCGGAAATCCTGACGCGAGAAATTGGAAAGACTCTGCACGAAGATCACCCGGGCCCCGGCATTCTGAAAAGCGCTTATGAAAAGGGAGTGCCCGTCTATATTCCGGCCTTTACCGATTCGGAAATGGGCTTGGATGTGTCGATTTGGGCCATGGCCCAAGGTCGGAAATCCCAACCTCCCACAAATGCCCAGGAACAAAGCGATTTTGAGCGCTGGACTCAACTCAGACAATATCGGCCCATCTTTAATCCTTTTTTGGACCTGAACAGCTATGCCGAAAAACTGCTGACGGCCAAGCGTCTAGGCATTTTTACCATTGGCGGCGGCGTGCCCAGAAACTGGGCACAACAAGTACCCCCGTACATTGAAATTCTAAATCTCCGGCTGGGGGAAACGTTGACTCCTCCCCGTTTTCACTATGGGGTGCGAATTTGTCCCGAACCGGATTATTGGGGCGGCCTCAGTGGCTGCACCTATGAAGAAGGCGTCTCATGGGGGAAATTTGTGCCGAAGAAAGATGGCGGGCAGTTTGCCGAAGTCCTGAGCGATGCCACGGTCGTCTGGCCATTACTGATGATGGGCCTCTTAGAAAAAGTTGGCCGCCGTTAACAGACAACTCCTGGCCCGCGAACAACGCCTTTCTTTCCTCGACAAGCCCGGTCCGGAGTGCGACAATAACGGTAACGGAGTGCTTATGAATATTGCCCTATCCTTCAAACGCGCCCTATCTCTGATCGTCCTCATGAGCACACTGCTCTTGGGCGCTGTTACTCAAGGGAAAGCGCCGGATTTTTTGATTCAGGATGATGATGTGGTGAGGGGCGATCCCAATGCCCCTATTACGATGTTGGAATATTCCGATTTTACCTGCGGATTTTGCGAAAAGTTTTTTCATGAGACATTTCCCCAATTGCTCTCAGAGTATATCGAGAAAGGCAAAGTGCGATTTGTGTATCGGGACTTCCCGCGAGGCATTGGCAGCCCCCTTCGTGCCGCAGATGCGGCACGATGCGCAGGAGAGCAAAATGCCTATTGGCCCATGCATGACCGTCTCTTTAACAGCGGAGGCCAGTTGGCTCAGGATGATCTCAAGCGATATGCCAAGGAACTCAAACTCAACGGCGAGCAATTTTCCAAATGCATGGCAGCCCACCGCTATATGCAGGATATTGAGAAAGATCTACGGGATGCGGGATCCCTGGGAATTCGAGGCACGCCGGCATTCGTCCTCTTTCCCACGAAATTACCAGAGAATCCTCATCTCATTCTGATTCCCGGCGCCTTTCCTTATGAGACGTTCAAGGAAGAAATCGATAAATTGCTCAAGCTTCATGAAGCCCCTACCTCTTCGATGCTCTTGCCAATAGCTTCTTCCACCCAAATCCAGGAAGCATAAATCCCCGGTCAATCCGCCCTCCACGCAATTCCTCATTGATCTGACAATGCGATTAGGTGTACATTTGCATTGGTGATGCCGATACCTACGCTTTTCATTCACGCAACGATGTTGATGTTATGACTAAATCTCATTCCTTCTGGCCTGTTGAATGCGCACAAGGTGAACCGGACTTGTTTGTGTGTTTAACATGCTTTGATGAAGTGTTCAAAGCCCAGGTGCCCGTCGCAGGGTGTCCAAGTTGCGGAGCCATTGGAGCATTCGAACCCTTTAGTTTGGAAGCGATCAGGGACTGGGGCACGGAAAGCCTGATCCAGAAAGCCGAACAGTTGCCTTCTTCATCCCTTCCTTCCGAGCCTGGGTCGGATCAGCCAGCTTCATCAATCTAGCCACCTCCATTTCACGAGGTTCTCACTCTTCCATGACCGTGACCACGGCAAAGCCAATTCTTTTAGGCGGCCAATGGGTACAGACCTCCTCCGTCGAGCCGGTGCGCAATCCCTATTCCGAGGAAGTGTTGGCCATGGTATGCCAGGCCGAGTCTGAGCATATCCATCAGGTTATCGAATCTGTCAAACGAGTCTCCAACCAATTTGCAAAAATACCCGCACACGCCCGGGCCAAGGCGTTGCTTCACATGGCTGCCGGGCTCTCCAACAGACGAGAAGAATTTGCGACCACGATTTGCCAGGAATCGGGCAAACCGATTACTGATGCGCGCCGTGAAGTCGACCGGGCCATTCAGACCTTTCTCATTGCGGCAGAGGAAAGCAAGCGCATCCCTGGAGAAATGGTCCCGATGGACCTCACCCCTGGAGGTGAGGCGTATTCAGCATCTGTCAAACGCTTTCCTATCGGGACGGTCCTGGGCATTACTCCTTTTAATTTTCCACTGAATCTGGTGGCCCACAAAGTGGCCCCCTGCCTGGCAGCGGGCAACCCCATAGTGTTGAAACCAGCCCCGCAAACCCCGTTAACCTCTCTCCTATTGGGAGAAGTCTTTTTGACAACGGAACTGCCTTCCGAAGCCCTCACCATCATCCCGTGTTCAAATGCCTTGGCAGAACAGATGGTGGTCCATCCCGGTTTCCAAGCTCTGAGCTTTACAGGCTCGATGACCATTGGATGGATGCTCAAAGGAAAAGCCGGGTACAAACGGGTTTTGCTGGAACTCGGTGGCAATGCAGGGGTGATCATAGAGCCGGACGCCAATCTCGATGTGGCCATTGATCGTTGCGTGGTGGGAGGCTACGGATATTCCGGACAAAGCTGTATCTCCGTGCAACGCATATTCGTCCATGAATCGCGTTATGACCACTTCATTAAGCCCTTTGTCGATCGGGTTCGAGCGTTGCCCATGGGCGATCCATCGCTTGAGAAAACGGTGGTAGGCCCCTTGATCAACGAACAAGCTGCACGACGGGTCGAGGCATGGATTCAAGAAGCCGTTTCGCATGGAGCAAAAGTTCTTACCGGCGGGACGAGAAAGAACTTATTCATCGAACCCACGGTCCTGACAAACGTCAGCAGCAACATGAAGGTCTGTTGTGAAGAAATTTTTGGGCCGGTCGTCACCGTTACGCCCTATGCGAATCTCGAAGAAGCCCTGACATTGCTTAATGATTCTGAATTCGGCCTTCAGGCAGGATTATTCACCAGCAAGATCGACACGATGTATCGCGCGTACTCACAATTAGAAGTCGGCGCGCTCCTGATTAATGAAATTCCGACGTTTCGGGCCGATCACATGCCCTATGGCGGGATTAAACAATCGGGGTTGGGGCGGGAAGGGGTTCGGTATGCCATCCAGGAACTGACAGAACCCAAGTTGTTAGTGGTCAAAACTCCTTCATGAGGCCTCTCCCACTTCTTTCGTCTTTTCTCAAAAGTTCAGGCATCACGATCTTGCACCTTGCCAACCACTCTTGGTAAAAATATCGGCTCAAGTGGCAAGGTTGTTCTTTCCCTTGGCAGTCCGAGTCATTCATGCTTTCCCATACATAGTCCATGTAGACAGGTCGGAGAGCAGAATGTGAATCAGACTCGATGAGCAGCCAGTCATCTCCTGCCTGTCCCAATCCACAATTAACCGATTGACGAAGGAGTCACGATGGTCCCAACGCATATGTTTCTCACCAGAGGTGTGGGTGTACACAAAGAAAAGTTGACTTCTTTCGAAGAAGCACTTCGCAGCGCGGGGATTGCGTATTGCAACCTGGTGAGCGTCTCATCCATTTTCCCCCCTGATTGTAAAATCATTCCCCGAAAGCGTGGTGAAAAGTTACTCAATCCCGGTGAAATTACCTTTTGCGTCATGGCCAGATCCGAAACCAACGAACGGAATCGCTTGATTTCCGCCTCAATTGGATTAGCCATCCCCTCTGGAAGACATGTCAATTATGGCTATTTATCCGAACATCATGCCTATGGTGAAACGGACGAAGAAGCCGGGGAATATACCGAGGACCTCGCCGCTCAAATGCTCGCCACCACCCTGGGCATCAAATTCGATCCTAATGTCGCGTGGAAGGAACGGGAACAGGTGTTTAAAATGGGAAGGGATATTGTTCGAACTCAGAATATTACCCAATCTGCCATTGGGAAACCGCATCTGTGGACCACCGTGGTTGCGTGTGCGGTATTCATTCCTCTTGAAAACATCAAAGAAGAAGGAAAGCCTCGCTCACGCAAAGCAAAGTAGAATTCTTAACGGGCTAATCTTTCTTGTTCATTCTCCCCTCAGTCATTGAGTCTTCGTCAACAAGGCGTGGTGATGTTCTGGCTCCTCCGTGAGCCAAGCAAGAACGCCTGATGCTTGTCGGGGCGGTTCAACAAGAACCGACCCATTGCCCTCACACAGAAAATTCCGCCCAGAGTATCGTATGGTCCGATGGAGCTTCCGCTCGACGCGCCTGGACATCCACCGTAACGGTTTGGGAGTAGGGAAGAAGAGGCGGCGTGACCATCATATGGTCGATCCGCCAACCACGGTTGGTTTCCAGTGCATCTGGGCGTCGATAGTCCCAAAATGTAAATTGCTGGCGGCGCGGGAAATGATGTCGAAACACATCGACAAATCCCCAGCCAACCGTCTCCTGATATGCCTTACGGGCATCTTCATGAAAACACACATGGGTTAGATGTTTTTCCGGGCTGTGCACATCGACCGGTTCGGGGGCCACATTCATATCTCCACACCAAATCGCGGGTTGCCCTGGAGATAAAACCCTCGAAAAATACCTTCTCAACCGCTGAAACCACTCCAACTTGTAAGCATACTTCGGCGAATCAATCGCAAGCCCTTGAGGGATGTAGGTATTGATAATCGAGATGCCATTCACTACCACCAGAGCCAAACGAGTAGGATCCTCTTGTGGTTGCCCGTCTTGAAAACCAAATGACACCAG
>WHTE01000043.1 GCA_009377845.1 Nitrospirales bacterium
AGGCCGCCGTGCCTGCGCCCAGCTCCCGGCCTTCGTAGCCGAAGCTACTTCGGCGGAGTAGGCTCGGCAGGCAGGCCAGTGGCGTTCCCTGCCTTCGCCGGAGCGGCTTCACGTTTACGCGCTGAAGCGCTTCGACGCGCAAGCGCGCAGGCAAGTCGCCTCTTGGCGGTGCTCACGTACTCCTGTGTACGCTCCGCTCGTCCAAGTGGCTGCGGCCTTCCCTTCGAGAGGCCTCAGGACAGGACGAGCCTTTTTGAACACTCCCTCATTTTCTTCTGGTGGGTCTCGGTCACGTAAATGTGGGTGAAAAGGCCAAATAATTGAAATATTAAACAGCTTCTTTAGGATAAATGACTGGATTGCTGACTGGATTATTGTGCGCCTTGGTGAGAGCCACCTTATTTGGTTGGGGGGAACTCCTGTCGTGGGACTTCTTCAAACAGAATATATGGTTCTACGAAGAGAAAAGAACCAGGAATTTATTTCGCGGATATGCTTTTAGTCGTAGTGGAGGGAGGGATGTCGAATTTTGTCACCCAGTCAACCGCATGGCAGAGTTCTTGAAAATCCAAAGGCTTTTCAAACACCCTGTTCACGCCGTTTTTGAATGCACGAAGACGAACCGTGCGAGATAATTCAGCGGAAATCAGAAAAATGGGAAGAATTTCCTGGGAAAAATCATGATTCACTCGTTCAATAAAGTCTAATCCACCCATTTGTGGCATTTTAGTATCGGTGATAATGATGGAGACCGCCTCTTCCTGCAAAACTTTCAGCCCCTCCACTCCATTTCCTGCTTCTAGACACTCATATCCCTGATGTTCTAAAAATGCTTTCAGACAGGAACGATGCTGTCGATCATCGTCAACTAAGAGAATTCGTTCTTTATGGAGAGATTTGTGAGGCATTGGTTTTGGTGGAGACTGTGAAAAATTTATCATCTGTATCGTCCTGATATTGCATCGCGTATCCTCTATTTGGTGGCGGAGGGACCTTTGGGAAGGTGGTTGATGAGGAGAACAGATTCCGGGTGCGGTCGGAATCGCAGTCTCCCCGAGACCAATCCCTCCGCCAAGGATCGTAATGAGTTGGTTGTTGTGTCGGTCACGTGATTTCAATTTTTTGGCTACTTTTGAGTGTGTGCCATCTCCAGGTTAATTCGGCGACTAGAATATATCTTTCCTTATGAAGCCCCGTCGCTTGTCGGGTTATTGTTCTATCCCACGCTTTTCCTCTAATTTCAGTTGGCTCCGGCTTGTGTGAGATGTGGTTTATGGAAGTTATAAATGCAAGGGATGTTCCCAAGGGAGCATTTTTCAAAAGCATCAAAATTTTCAAATGGTTGCAAAAATAGTAATCTTTATGTCGGAGGAGACCATGCAGGGGAAAACCTACAGACAAGGAAGGAAGTTCCTTCAGGAATAGGCTTGATCTGTGAGAAAATGGGAATATGCCGGTGGTGAGCGAAGCCCACCCGTTCCTTTTGTTTAGTTGGATACCTGGGAAATTCTCAATGTTTGATAGTCCACAGGAAGTGATGACCGTATGGTGACCAGCAACAAGGAAAGGATGCGAGAAATGAAAGCGCATTATTTAGGGCATGTTGTGTGGTATGTCAAAGACCTTGAACAGTCGTTATCCTTCTACAGAGATCTCATTGGATTTCAGGAAATCGGAAGAACCTTTAATGGGAAGGCTGTGGCACTCACCTCGGGACGAACGCATCATGAACTGCTGCTTATTGAGGTGGGCAATGCACCGGCGCCTCCCGGTGGCAGAAGGCGAGGAATCTATCACATTGGAATAAAAGTTGGTGACAGTCTTGAGGAGCTTCGGAGGGCAAAGGAAGAACTCGAGCAGGCTGGTATCGCCATTTCCGGTCTCAGCGACCATACGGTCAGTCAAAGCCTGTATCTGGAAGATCCCGATGGGAACGAAGTGGAAATTTATGTGGATAATCCCGAGGTCAATTGGAAAGAGCATCCCATGTTGGTCTTATCACCCGTCAAAGAACTGGTGTTATAGGGAGTGTTGAATAATTCAATTTTTTCTGATTGCAGCTCATGCTTGACACTTATTCTCACATGCCAGCTGGATGGAGGAGGGACTGTTCAAAAAGACCATCCAGTCCTGTCCTGAGGCCGCTCGAAGGGAAGGCCGCAAGCCGCAAGGAAGGCGAGGCGTACATGAGGGTACGTTGAGCCCTCCGAGCAATGAGAACGCCGCTGGCCTGCCTGCCGAGCCTACTCCGCCGAAGTAGCTTCGGCTACGAAGGCCGGGAGCTCCGGCGCAGGCACGGCGGCATTTTTCAACAGTCTTTTATGGGAAAATGGGGAATATCAGTCACGAATGGTGATAAGGAGGCAATATGGCCGTACAAGTCTATGGGGTGAATCATGTGGCAATTGAAGTGGATGATGCACAAAAGGCTGTGGAGTTTTATTCGGATGTCTTCAATCTGAAGATGCTTCGGGGAGGGGAGGGTGCGGCCTGGTGTCAGTTAGGGGAGCATCAATTCCTGGCGATCTTTGAAGTCAAAGAATTGAACCCCGATCGGACCAAACATTTTGGAATCATGGTGCGGGATGAAGCGCAAATCAATGAAGTGCGGGATAAACTCACCAAAAAATACGGACTGACGTTAATGCCCGATTTTCGTTGCGATTTTCGAGATCCATGGGGCAATCGCATTCAGGTTGGGGATTTGCAGGATGAATCGTTGGTCTGGCTACTACCCTATCGGGAGGTTCAAAAACTTGGAATAGTGTTTACATCGTAATCGATGTTCATACTGTTTGGCACTTAAGAACCTTGGCCTAGATTCATAAAGAAGAAAGCTTAAACCAATGGATATGTCCCAGGATGCTACACTGAAGTTCTTGACTTCATTCGAAATCGCTGCCTACAGTTAATAAAATACGTCAAACGGGGGAAAGGCATAGAGATTGCTTGAGGAAATAATGAAAGCAGAAAGAGTAATCCTGTTGAGTGCTTTTATATGCAGTCAAGTAAAAAAAGGTGGAGGTGAAACATGACCGAAGTGCTGTCTTTATCCAATGTGATGCGAGTCGGGAAACTGTGCCTGGTAGGCGGATGTCTTCTTGGGATAGTAGTTGGGTGTAGCTCCAGTTTAGAAACGACGATTATGAGTGGAACTGAATCTCCCTCTGAGCCTCAAGTGGCCCAGCTTGAACCTGTGGCGCCGCATGCCGAGGCGACCGCTCAGACACCGGTTCAGGAGGCTGAAGAAATTATTGGTATTCCTCCCATGGACATCCCGGTGGAAGAACCTGCCCGTCCCACTATTCGTCCTTCGGCTCCTGCTGATATTTTTGCCACTCCTCGAAAGGGAGTCGCCGAACCGGCTGTTTCTGCGCCTTTTGAATCTCCTTTGATTGATGAATCCGTGGTTCCTTCATCACCTGAAATAGCCACGGCCCCAACCCAAATTTCTCCTCAAGAGCCGCCAGAAACGCCAGGAATCCCTCCGATTGCGTTTGAACCGGAAATGCCAACCCTCCCGACAATTCGGGAAGAAGCCGCTTCGCCAGAAGAATTGATTGCTAGGAAAGAACCCGAGCCGGTTCAAATGGCTAAAGTTGATCCAGCGGCTGCAGAAAGGGTCGAGAGCCGGACGGACGATCTTCTGAAGGCCCTAGGAGATGTCTATTTCGATTATGACCGGTTTACGGTTCGGAAAGATGCAATCTCTGTCTTGCAAGAGAATGCCAAGGTCCTGGTAACAAGCCTGTCGGATAAAAGTATTGTGATCGAAGGACATTCTGATGAACGTGGCACAGAAAGTTACAATATGGTGCTTGGGGAACGACGAGCGAATGCTGTGAAGGAATTTTTGGTCGATTTGGGCGTCCCGAAGGACAAACTGCAGGTGGTGAGTTATGGAAAAGAGAAACCATTTTGCACCGACCAAAATGAACAGTGCTGGCAAGAAAACCGGCGTGGCCATTTTGTCTTGAGGTAAGGCTTACGAACTCAGGTTGAGGCAGACGGTTGTTGCACAAGGGAATTTGGCGGTGAGAAGAGGGGCCGGTTCCCTTGAGAAGTGTAAAAACTTAGATATCAGTTGACGGACAGTGTCAGATATAACCTTGGGCCTGTGGGCTAAGCCGAAAGCATACCAGTCGTCATCCCCGCCGGTTGGGAGCGGGGATCCATCCGAAACAAAGCAAAGAAAGATGCCCGATTACAAATGTCGGGCATGACGGACGGGGGATAGATTCCCGATAAACAATGTCGGGAATGACGAGGAAGAGAGCCCGGTTTGCCGGAGGGCTTTCCGTTTTCAACACACAACCTGTTCACCGTTGATCTGACATTGTCTGACACATGAAGTTCAGATTTTTACATGAGTACATGAGATGGATGCTCTGTCGGTCCATCTTTCATGTCTTTTGTGATGTCTCAAGTCTGGGGTGGTTCTCTGGCTCTCTCGTTGATGGTTCTTCTGCATTCACTGGGTTTAGCCGCGGACTCTCCGCTCTTTCTCCACCAAGGCTTCCTTCCTTGATTTTTTCTTCATCTGATATTTTCGATGGCCGGGCACGAAAAGCTTAACCGTGGATGAATATGCTTTCCTGAATCCTCCCGAACAGGAGGATGACAACGCTAGGGGAGGCGGCTGAAGAAGAAATTGAGCATTTTTCAGCAACCCCATATCGCTCATGACAGAACACGAATCGTGTGGCTTCAAATGAAAAAAATACTGTACTCGGCCCTGAAAATTTGCCTGGGTCTGTGGATGATAGGAAACGTAACCGTTTTGAGTATGACCTATGCTGGGCAGGAATCTCCAACCCTAACGCAGCCACCAGAAGGGTCATCGCTTACAATGAGGAACTGCCCAAAGGATTTATCAGTTCTTCAATCGAAAATGGAGGAAGCGCTCCAATTTGTAAAATCTATGTCGTTCAGAGAAACCTTGTTGGCGTCGTTGCAGGCGTCTATTCCGGAAGCGATCGCGCAAGCGGATGGCCTTGCCGGACAGATCGCATTTCTAAAACAGGAAATTGTGAGACAAGAGCGAGAACGCGCACATGCTGAAGTAGTCGCCAGAGAGAGTCTCGATGACCCATCGAAAGCTCTCGTCCCCTGTCGGTCCGAGATGGAGGGGAGTTATTGCCATGCCATGGACCAGTACTATGCGGCTATTGCGGCGAACATGGCCAACAAAGCTTTTTTAGACGCCCTTGAATGCTACCAGCGCGAAGGGGTGCGTTGAAAATTATGAAACTACTGTCAAGAGAGGGATCGGGAATGGAGAACCTTACGAATTTGTTTTCCGGAATTCCCAAAGCCTTTGACCAAGAATTGGTGGATGAGTTGCTGAAGGATGGTTCGGTCAGAATTGAACGCATTGTCTCGCGGGGCCAGTCGTCCCCCCCGGACTATTGGTATGACCAGGCAGAGCATGAGTGGGTCGTGGTGCTGGCAGGAAAGGCCAGGCTCAAAATTGAGAGACAGCCTGAAATAATTCTTGGCCCTGGAGATACATTGTCTCTTCCCGCGCATACCAAACATCGGATGGAATGGACCGATCCTCAACAAGACACGATCTGGCTTGCAGTGTTTTGGAAGCCTTAATGCCTTATGAAGTCCAGTCTCAATTGCCTGAGGAGACAAGCGTTAATGTGTGGAATTTCCGGTCAATGTGCCCATGAGTCGCCAGTCCGGTGAAGGGTAGGAGAATTTAGTTGACCGCATACATGATGAAAGGAATGATAAGCCATAAGGCTCCTTTGATAAAGAAAAATGCCATACCATACCATCCAAACTTTTTTACCCAACTCATGTCCAGGTGAGGAGTCATCAGAGTGTGTGTTTTCAATGTACTCATGGTGGTCTTCCCTTCTTTGGTAAAGAGATGGAATCGCAGCTGCGTGGCAAAGCCACGCAGCCGAATCCATCCTTCAGCCTATCAAGTATGCAACGTTGGTGCGGTTGGATTTTCACCCATGGGATTTCCTTTGGAAAATCGGGGAATAAGCATGGGAACCCGTTGTTGATAGTCTTCGTACGCTTGCCCATGAATGGCCACCAAATCCTTTTCTTCCCATTGAATGGCCATCAGAATATAGATGGTCGTCGTTACGGCAAACACCAGATGGGCCGAGGTCATGGTTGGAGTGGCCCAGAAGACCAAGAGCCAGCCGACGTAGAGAGGATGCCGCACATGTCGGTAAAGGGCGGGTGTTTTGAACGGTAATGGCGTATAGGCTTGGTTTTGTAAATACAGCCATACCTGCCGCATGCCGAATAAATCAAAATGATTAATCATGAGAGTGGCCATGAAGACCAACCCCCATCCCAGCGCGAATACGCCATAGAGTATGGCCTGACCAATAGGGTGTTGGACCTGCCAGATTTCTCCCCCCATGGGCTGCCAGGCATAAAACAAGAGAGGAGTGCGATGTTGGTACAGAGCACATAGGTACTGCGCTCAATGGGTGTGGGAATATATTGGGTCCACCACCGTTTAAAGCCCTGCCGAGCCATGACGCTGTGCTGGACGGCAAAGATTCCCAGAAGGAGGATATTGATGGCCAAGGCCTGCCAGATTGAGACCTGGGGTTGACCATCGATGGTGTTGGAGACGCCAAAGTTTCCCAGAAAGCCCACGGCATACAAGAAGATGCCTAAGAAAAAGAGGTAGCACAGAGTGCCATAGATAAAGAACGCGATTCGTTTCATGGTCGTGACTCCTCTTGATTCGTTTCCTCAAGGGCCGATCGCCTCTTGTGAGTCTTGAGGCGATCGGCTGTGTTGGTAATCAGTTGTTCCCTTCCATGTTAATGGAAATGGCCACTGGAACCGGATTGGACACGATGTCGAATACCGGTGAATGTTTCGTTAATTCCCGAAGCTTCTCGGCTGGCGCGTCACTTTTCACGGTGAAATGTGCCCGGAGATTTTGATAGCCGGGCCGCACCTCCTTAGACAGGCCCAGAAATCCGCGAAGATCCAAATCACCCTCTAACCGGGATTCCACTGAGTCGATTTTGATGCCCTGTGCCGCTGCATGATAGACCATCGATGTGGTCAGGCAGGCCGTCAAGGCATGAAGGACAAACTCTACCGGGTTGGCTCCTTGATCCTCCCCTAACAAGACCGGGGGTTCATCGGCATCCAGGACAAAGGGTTCAGTTCTGTTCGTGTCTTCTTTTCCCACCCCGTAACATTCCTTGATCGTCGTTCGATTATGGCCCCCATTGATCCAGGTGTTCTTGGCACGGAACTGAAATTTGGCCAAACCCGGTTCGCCTTGAATCGCGCTGATACTGGCCCCTAATTGTTCGACGTTGACTCCATTGATGGTTGATGGTGTGGTGACTGATGACATGGCACATTCTCCTTGTTGAGTGTGAAACAGCATGTGAAAAAAAAGTTGGTCTGCCTGACGACACATATCCTGAAGGTTCCGTTTTTTCGCGGGTAATTGAGACATTGAATATTGATCATCCTGACTCGTCATTTCGTTTCCGCCCTTTGCTTGAGAACCTGTTTGATATGTGTTGTCTTCCACGATGCCGAATGCATTGTGCAGGGGATGTGCCATAAAAAAAAATATTTAAAATAACAATAAATTCACTAGTTTAAAATTTGAAAAGCAGAAAATTCATTCATGAAATTTGCCAATTTGCGAAATATCATAAGACGAATTTATGAAAATTCGCAAATAAGGCAGAATCCTCGAAATGAAGAAACTCTGAAATAGGGGGCGAGGAGAATTGAAAAAAAACTTGGGGTAGAAATTGGGAGAAAATTATCTCGAGCGAGTAATACCCAGGGCTTTCATGCGGGAGGTGAGCGTCGAAGAGTTGATACCCAGCAGTTTGGCGGCCCCCTTTTCACCGGATACTTTCCACCCGCTTTGTTCCAGGGCCAGTAGAATGTTTTGACGCTCAAAACCCTCAAGTTCCTGAATGGTTCGAATACAGGGGGCGGCCTCCTGTTTAAAGCTTTCGTGAGGAGAAGAGAGTTTCTCCTCAACATCGGGAAGGGCACGGTCAAGATTTAATTGGCCATTTTGGGCAGTAATGACAGCCCGTTCGATGACATTTTGCAGTTCCCGGACGTTGCCCGGCCAATGATAGGTGGTTAAACGTCTGAGCGAATCAGGGGAAAGCGGAGCCACGTCCCGACCCATCCGTTGCGCAAAATGCTGAACAAATGTATTGGCCAGCATGACCACATCCTCTCCGCGTTCCCGTAATGGTGGCAGATGGATGGGGAAGACATTGAGTCGATAATAGAGATCTTCATGGAATTTTCCTTCCTGGACTTCCTTCTGTAAGTCTCGATTGGTAGCCGCGAGGACCCGGACGTTGACTTTTTTGGTGTGGGAGCTGCCGACCGGCTCGAACTCCCCCTCCTGAAGAACCCGTAACAGTTTTCCCTGAAGATCAAAAGGCAATTCCCCGATTTCATCCAGAAAAATGGTTCCTCAGTCGGCCAGTGAAAAACGTCCCTCCCGCCTTTTTGTGGCGCCGGTAAAGGCCCCTTGTTCGTGTCCAAAAAATTCGCTTTCAATCAAGGTGGCAGGAATCGCGGCGCAATTGACTTTGACAAAAGGATGATCGCGCCGCCGGCTGTTGGCATGAATGGCTCTGGCCATCACTTCCTTTCCCGTTCCGGTTTCTCCGGAAAGGAGCACGGTGGCTTCGGTATCGGCCACTTGTTGAATGTCGCGGAGCACGTTCAGCAGGGCGGGACTATTCCCAAGAATGTCCCCAAAGTGTTGCAGCTCATGTAATTCTTCTTTGAGGAATTCCGTTTCAATCGTCAGGGATCGAATTTTTTGTTCCGCTTCCAGGCGTTCATTTACATTGCGAAGAATTAACGTGTAACAGGCTCTACCCTCCATCTGGTATTGGGATAAGGTGGCTTCGGCGGGAAATTCGGTGTCGTCCGTTCGGAGGGCACTGAGGCCGCCTGGAATCCAGAGATATCGCTGGCCTTCAGGCTTTGTGTTCAGATCATGGATGAGTATTCGTAATTTCTTCCGGTCATTCTGGGCAAGAGAATGGCAGAAATCCTTACCCACCAGATTGGTGGCTTCACATTGAAACACCTTCTTGGCGGCCGGATTGATCCGGGTCACTTGAAGATTTTCATCCAATTCAATGATCGCATCCATGGCGCTATCCACCAGCCGGCGCAACTTTTGTTCACGTTCCCGTGTGGCTGATTCGGCGTGGAGACGCTGGAGTTCGGCGCTGGCCCTTGATGCAAAAATTCTGAAAATAGCGAGGATCCGAGGTTCCCTGGGCATCGGTCGGGTATCGATCACGGCCAGATGGCCAAGGATCTTCCCGGTCGAATCAGTGAGCGGCATGCCTAAATAACTGGCTGCCTTGATGCCGGTGATATCCGGATCAATGGGAAACAGATTCAACAGGTTGTCCGGAAAGTGAATGAGCCGGGCTTGCTCAATGACGTGCTCGCACGGGGTCCCCACAATATCCATTTCCCAGTCTTTGAGGAACGTGCCATCTAAATAAAAAGCCAAAGCCCTCAATCGTCGGGATTCAGATAAATATTCCGTGACCCAGGCGGCATGAGTTTGCAGGGCTTTGGACAAGTTTTCCACGAGGGCTTCAAAAAATCGTTCCCCTGTGACTGTAGCCGTGCCCTCCAGAATAGTTCGGAGGGCCGTCTCTTCATCGAGGTTTGTAAAGGGAAAGCGCTGGGATTCAGACATGAGGTCCTCGAAATAGCTATCCTATTATGCGCCATTCGTTTTTTTGGAGTAAAGGTTGATTATGAGGAACTGGGGGATAATTGTTTCCTTGAGTTTGTCTGACACTTTCACAGGAGGTTACATGATGCGCAAGGTTTCGAAAGTCTTTTATCTGATCGGGATGGTTTTCAGTGTTGGTGTTGGCTATGCCACCGGTTCGTTTGCGGAAACGGCCAAATGGAATCTGGATCATGATCATTCCACCGTTGGATTTCAGGTTGCCCATATGGTGGTGTCCAAAACCAATGGTAAGTTTACCGAATATTCAGGAATCGTGGAGATGGACACGGAGGCTGAGGAATTTAAAACCATTGACGCGGTCGTTCAAACGGCTTCAGTGACGACGGACCATCAGAAACGTGACGAACATCTACGGAGTCCGGACTTTTTTGACGTCCAGAAGTTCCCGACCATGACCTATACAATGAAAAGTTATAAAAAAACCGGAGACGACTACACCGCTGTCGGGGAGTTGACCTTGTTGGGCGTCACTAAAGAGATCACGTTGGTCGGGACGTTTAACGGAGTCGCTCAGGATCCTTGGGGCAATACACGAGCAGGCTTCACTGCTGCCGGCCCCATTAATCGAAAAGACTTTGGGATGAAATTCAGCAAATTATTAGATAACGGCGGAATGCTTGTGGGTGATGAGGTGAAGATTATCTTGGAAATTGAAGTTATTAAGGAAAAGAAAGCGGAAAAAATCAAACAGTAGGCGAAGTAGAAAGACAGTTGGAGATGAGTTGTAAAAACTTCAACCTCACCTGTCAGTGATGACTAAGGAAATCTGAGCTTTTAACGTTCTCTTTCTTTTGTCATCCCCGCAAGTCGTCAGCGGGGATCCATCCGAAAGGAACCCCAGATAGATTCCCGATTAAAAATGTCGGGAATGACGAGGAAGAGAGATGGATTCCCGATACATGTCATCCGGGGCTCAGATCCTTCGCCGTTGGCTCAGGATGACCGGCTGGTTGAGGGTGGTCGGCTACTAGTGAGATCAGTGATAAGAGAAACCTACTGGTGGTTTCAAGAATTTCAGGCTGAATGGTATTACTAGTATCCGACGGTTGATGAAAATGCGGATGCACCCCGCTGCTGACGATAGTGATGGTGGGTACCCCGGCTTCGAAGAACGGAACATGATCTCCGCCTGGAAAATATCCAAAGACTTCAACCTGCTTGGCAAGCCCGGCATCCTTTGCGGCCTGCTGAATCACAGCCTTCTTCAATCTCGTGACGCCCACCGTGAGTTTTCCGTTGCCGACCCCCACATGATCGAGATTGATCATGGCTCTCGTTCGTTCCAAGGGAAATGCGGGATTGTTCACGTACAGGGTGGATCCGAGCAGCCCTTGTTCTTCTCCATCGAATGAGGCAAAAACGATGGTATGTTTGAGGGGAGAATGACGTTGTGAAAGGACCCTGGCCAGTTCCAACATCACCGCTGTTCCTGAAGCATTGTCATCGGCACCGGGAAATGGTAAGCCAGCCTGTTCTCCAAAGTGATCCCGGTGCGCGCCGACGATGATGAGTGCATCCTGCCCTCCCGTGTCCTGCCCAGGGAGTACTCCCAGGACATTGGTGAGCGTGCCCGGAACCGATTGGCTGGTCCATTGAAGGTGCGCAATGAGGGGCAAGGTCTGAGGGCCTGTGGCTTGTTGCTCATTGCGCGCCATTTGCATGCGCTGAAGAGAAAGCCCGATCGACTGGAAAAGGTCTTCTCCCAGTTTCCCATCGAGCCATACCCCAGGGATTGGTCTGTCCTCTGGATCGGCAGCATAGATAGCCATAGGCGTCTGCCCCAACCCTTTCCGGGACTCGTAGCGATTGAGGATCGGCCCCGTGAGCGTGATGAATCCCGCGGCGCCATGGTCTCGAGCTGTTTGGGTTTTTTCTTCCTGTGTGATCCAGGGACCATAGGTCGGCGGTTTTCCACGTAGAGCCATGACGACCCGGTTCCGGACATCCACTCCTTGATAATCATGCACCCCTCGGGCCGGATCGACGATGCCATATCCCACAAAGATAACGGGAGCGGTGAGGTTGACGGAAGGGGAATCGAATATGGGTAAAAAATCTTTTCCGGGAATCGCGAGAAGCGGACTGTGCATCGTTGAAAGGCCAATGGGGAAGAAGGCTAAGTGGGCTGGACCTAATACCTGGGTAGCGGTGACAGATGATTGTTGCTTCCATTGGTTGGGGTTTTCCCCCTTGTCAGTGGCGGAGGGTGAGTGAAGCCCAAGAGCGTGAAAGCGTTGAGCGACAAAATTGGCGGCTTGCTCTCCTCCCGGTGTTCCAGCCTGACGTCCCTGAAATTGTGGGCTGCTTAATGTCAGAATATCCTCCATGATACGAGGGATCTGAAAGAATTCCTCCCTGTGAGGTGTTCCCTGCAATGCCTGCCCGAAGCTGGTGCTGGTGAGGCACAATCCGATGAGGAATAGTGCGAGACTGATGCGCGACGTGCCCGCTCTACTCTTGTGAGCCGGAAACAGTAGAACTTTTGGGCGTATGATCCGGGGATAGGCGAATTCCCGAAGCGAAACACTTACTAGGTCGACTCCGCGCGCAACATGAACGAGCATGCCAGTGGTTAGTCTTCCAATGGAATGGTAATCACGACCGCTCCCATGACATCTCCCATTTTGAAATCCCGTTTGGGGCTTAACGGATGGGCGTTATGGCAAGTGATGCAAGACGAGGAGATGCCTTTATCCGCATATACCGCTTGAAAAAACTGTTTCTTGCCCGTTGCGACAATCCCCCGTTGGGGAACATTGGGATTCGCATTGAGCTGTTCCAAGGCTTTCCGCTCGAACTCTGTGGCCGGTCCGTTTCTCAGGTAAATGGGCCACAGGCTGATGAGGCGGAATCGAATGCCACTCCCGGATTCTGCGACGATTTTACTGGAATAATGCAGAAATTGGGCAGGTAACGGAATGGCATTTTTACCTTCCCAATCTTCCCTGGCCATAACCACCCCTTGGTCCTGCATTCTTTTGACGATATGCGTGGTATAGACGTTTCGGTCGGCTTCAACAATGGCATGCACATAGTCCGCGACCTTTTCCGGGGAAATACCTTTAGGGGTGGAAGGAGGATCCGTCGCGGCCTCCAGTGCCAGACTGGAACTGAGGATCAGAATTGCCAATAACGAGAATATTCGTCGTTGAGCGACAGACGGATTGTCTCTTTCCATTCTCATGACTCCTTATGTTCCATGTGTTTGTTGGAGGTGATGGGCAAGATGATGAGACAGACCGTTCCGTGGTTTTTTTTACTGTCTAACCGAATTTGGCCGCCTAATTTGGTAATAATGCGATGGGCGACGGTTAATCCAAGACCCGATCCCTCTCCCTGTCCTTTCGTGGTGAAAAACGGATCGAAGACTTTTGGTAAATGATTGGGTTCGATGCCTTTGCCGGTGTCTCTGATGGTGATGTGTATTTCTTGCTCCAGAACCGTCGTGGCAATCTCCAACGTTCCGCCGTCTTTCATCGCTTGAAAGGCATTGGTGATGACATTCGTAAAGGCCTGTCCTAACTCAAACGGTCTGGCTGGAAGGGGGGGTAAGGGGGCAAATCGGGTGCGGACCTCTACGGGAGATGATTGAAATACTGATTGAACCGCCGTGAGAGTCCGTTCCAGCTGTTCATTAATATTGACAAGGGTTTGGGCTTCCGAAAACTGTTTTCCGACTTGACCGGTAAAATCGCGAACCACGCTGGCCATGCGCTTACCATGTTGAACAATCCCCCTGGCGTATTCTTTGATGTGCTCGGGATCGGCTTCCTCCTGAATGGCTTCTCCCAATCCGATGACTCCGACCAACGGATTATTCAGTTCGTGCCCGATTCCTGCACTGAGCACCCCAAGGCTGACCAGCTTTTCGCCTTGAATCAGTTGGTCTTGTAACAGACTTTCTTCGGTGATATCCCGTAACACCAACCCGACTCCTGGCTCTTTGCCGGGGGGGGCGGGGATGGCAAACCACCGGTACCGATACGTCCGTTGGTTCAACTGGAGTTCCCGACGGTCGCCTCCGGAATGTTCCCAACTTACGGGGCTCAGTGGGTCGTGCAACTTTTTGATCAGTTGGTCGGGAGTCGCAGCTGGTGGTGCCGTGAGTACGCCGGATTGAACCAGGTGAATTTCCTGCCGCAACTTGGCCTGTGTCGGGGGATCGAGTTGGAGTAATTGAAAGAGGGGCGTTCCCTCGACGTTCCCATTTTTCAGAACCAGCGCTTCTTTTGAAGCCTGATTCAGATATTCAATCTGTTCCTGAGGGCCGATCATAACGACAGGATCCGGAACACTGTCCAGGATCTGAGTCGTTGATTCCTGTAAGTATTTGACTTCCTGGGTTTTTAATTCCACTTGGCTTTCCAGGCCTGCAAACTGGGAGGCCAGTTGCTGGTTCATGCGATTCACTTCTTCGGCCAGCTCCTCAATTTCATCTCCCGTGGAGAGAAGAATGGGTTCCTGAAATTCACCGCGCCCAATTCGCCGGGCGGCTTCTTGGAGACGGCGGATGGGTGCCGCAATACGATGGGCGGCCAAATAACCCAAGGTCACCAGTAACCCCACTCCTAAGAGTCCAAAGGCGGCGGTCCACTTGAAAAAATGTTGGATCGGCCCGAACAGTTCCTCAGAAGATTGCCACACAAACATATGCCAGGATAAGCCATTTGACGATTGGGTGATACGGTTCGCATTGGACAGAGGTGCAAACCCGATAATGGAGGTTTTCTGCCCTCCATGGCCATCACTGGGGGCGGGTGTCCACCCTGGATACATTGGCGTGACCAACGGGATGAGTGTATGGTCGCTTACTGCCGTTCCGGTGGGAAGAATCGGACAACTTAAGACTACTCCCCGGCTATCGATCAGCATGACATGCCCCGTTTCGCCGAATCGAATAATGTCAATGGACGGGGCAAAAAACTCTTTGGCGTCGTAAATGCGACGAAGGACGCCGACGGCTTCATAACGCAAGCTATCCATGATGGGGAGAGCAAGCGTGAAGGTGTAGGTTTGGTGTTGGGGGTCAAATTGGATCGGGCCGATATATGGCTGTCCGACTCCATTGTGAAAGGCACTTTTCCACCAGTCCTCTTCTGCATGAAGATAGGGGGCTTTGGCATCCAAGCTGGCTACCAGGCGTCCGGCACGATCGGTGATGTACAGGCTGCGAGTGGTGGAGCGGGTAATAACGGGCACAGGATATCCTAGATCAATATAGGTTCCCCGCACATGTCGTTGGAGTTCTTCGACAATGGGTCCCTCAGCGATCGTTGAAAGGAAATCGAGATCCTTGCTTTGCCAGGCTTCGCTCTCCTGTTGCAATAATGGCGTGAGCGTCTCCTGCCTGATCTCGCTGAGTGCATCGCGGCGGTTTTCTAGCAGGTGAATGAGATTGGCATTGATGGTCAATAAAGCGGTTCGAGATAATTCGTCGGCGATGACCAGATCCAGTTTTCTGGCTGTTTCTGTCGCGAGGGCTTCAAAACTGGTTCCGCTGACTTCACGGATTTCCTGAGTGCCTTGAAAAAAGGCTAAGAGAAGCCCGATCAGCAGCGGCAGGGCCCCCACCAGAAGCATGGAAAGGACCAGCTTCCTTGTAAGGCCTTTTTTCCTTTTTTCGGACGGTTTTGGGGCCTTCGGGACTTTCATATGCGACCTTGCTTGTTAATTGGAAGAAAAACAGGGGAACATGAGCTGCACCGTTGTGCCTTTTCCCACCGCACTCTCAATTTTCAATTCCCCTTGGTATTTTCTCACAATGGTACGAACATTGTAGAGGCCCAAGCCGGTGCCTTTTCCCACTGGTTTGGTCGTAAAGAACGGGTCAAAAATTTTCTGAAGGTTTTCAGAAGGGATTCCGCATCCGGTATCCGTAATGGAAATCCGGATATGGCTATCTTTCTTCTCTTTGCAAAGGGTTAACGAGCCCTTCCCTTCCATCGCATGAATCGCATTCGTTAAGAGGTTCACGAACACTTGTAAAATTTCCTCCGGTTTAGCGTAGATCGTCAATCCGTCCTGACCGTGTTTATGAATGGTAATTTCATGAAGTTTGGTCGCGAAGCGGGCAATTTTCAACGCTTCATCCAACTGTTCGTCAATGTAAACTGTCATGGCTTCCTGGTTGCTCGAGGCTCTGGCGTATTGAGTAATGTCCTGGGAAATGGCCTGAATGCGTTTCGCGGCCTCACGAATGCTGGTGGCCTGTTGGTGAATGTCGGTGATATCGGTTTCCTCTTGAATCGCCTCGGCCATCCCAAGGATGACATAGAGTGGATTATTAATGTCATGAGCAATGCCGGAGGCAAAGGTTCCAAATCCTGCTAGCTTCTCGGCTTGAAACAATTGCGCTTGAACATGGCTCTGATATTGAACCAGATCCCAAAGAACTTTAGAAGCGGAGCCGCCTAACACTTCCGTGCCGGGACCCGCATGTTGTTTCAACAATTCGGGGAGGGCGGGATCTTCCGTCACATCCACAATGAGATGGATGTCTTTTTTCTGTATCAGTTCCAAAGGATTTTGTGAGATGGGAATGTGATGGAGCTGGGCGAGCTTGAGGCCTGGGGCACCGGGGTCTTTGTCGGCGATTCCCAGCACGCGAATTCTTGGCAGATTGAGAAAAGATTCTAAGAGTGCAGTGCCTCCCTTGCCCGCACCCAGAATAATAATGTGTGTTTGAGAATTGGAGACGGCCACGGTATCGCTTCCTCCCTGCTGAAAGGGGACGGCAGTTCGCTCTATCGAGTCCTTTCGATCATCCCCGGACCATTTCATGGGTATAAAACATAAAGCCCTATCCAGAAGATAGGGCTTTATGGGAGTAATCTCTGTCTTTCTCATTGGGGGAATAATCCCCTTTCAGTTGGCAAGAAAGCCAGGATGCGAAAAAGCTGGTTGAAATCGATTACAAGCGATGAATTTCCCTTTGTTCGAAAGCCTTGGCTACTGCGCCGACCAATTTTTCCTTTTCAACCGGTTTCACCAGGTAATCCACGATGCCTTTTTTCAGAAAACCAGTGGCCATGTCCATGTCCGGAAAGCCTGTGAGCACAATTAAGGGAACACGAGGATATTGTTGTTGAAAATAGTTAATGGCTTCCACGCCATTAATTTTCGGCATGCGAATATCGCAGATAATCACGTCCAATATCAGAGGGTTTTCGTCTTTATTAATGACCTGGATAGCCTTTTCCCCGTCTTCGGCTTCGATGACATCATATCCGGCTTTTTCGAGCGTCATACGGACAACTTTTCGAACATCGGGTTCATCATCAACGATAAGGACCCGTCCATTGGTTTTGTGGCCCCCAAACATTGCTGCAGTTGATTCTGCCATCACATGTCTCCTTTGTGGTTAGATTAGTAGCCTATCGGAATTTTCAATCGGTCAGAAGGAAAAATTAAAATGATTCCTATCTCTATCTTCTGGAGAGAGCAATTTTATCGTATTTTACCAATAAGAGAAAGAGTTAATTTGCCTTTCTAATTGGCATAATTAAAAAGAGAGGTGAATTATAGAGGAAATTTTCCTGGTTTCTGCCCCAGGTTCCCTCCCTATTCCTGGCTTTGGATTGTAGAGTTCTCCCCCTTCTGATCATTTCATCGCCTCAAGCCCGACGGATCAAGTTTTTGGATGTTTCCCCTCTATGGTCGGTGACAAAGGTGAACGAGGCCTTTGAGAAAGTTTTGCCTATTGGTCGGTGATTTCCTTGATCGACCTGAATCTATCATCTCCCGTCCTGGCTTGAATGATCGGATCCCAACATGGCGGGGCTGTTGAATATTTCAAATAATTGGCCTTTTCATCAACACTATGAGTGACCGGGACCCACCGGAAGCAAATGAGGGAGTGTTCAAAAAAGGCCTGTCCGGTCCTGTCCTGAGGCCGCTCGAAGGGAAGGCCGCAGCCACTTGGACGGGCGGAGCGTACGAAGGAGTACGTGAGCACGGTCAAGGGGCGACCTGCCTGCGCGTTTGCGCGTCGAAGCGCCTCAGCGCGGAGACGCGAAGCCGCTCCGGCGCAGGCACGGTGGCATTTTTCAGAAACACTCCTAACGCAATGAAGATGTGACCCAGGTTCGTGTTTAGAATGCCTGTTTGCCAAACCGTGAGAATTTCTTGCCAAAAATCTTGAAGCATAAGAACGAAGGTTCCTGATCTCAGTTAAGAGGACGTTTATTTGATGGAACCCCATCGAATTGGCAGTCTGAAGGATTCATTCCGTGCACACAGCCCTGATTGTTACGTCTATCTTCGCGGTAATCATGGACTGAAAGATCAGGAAAAGGGAATGCCGGTTATGAGTAGATCTGTACCGTGAAAGTGCATTGAAGACCTGAACGGTTCTGCTGGACAGAGTCACGTATGCGGACCAAACATTTTCGAAAATTTCTTACGGCAATGGGAAAAGAATCCTGAGGTTACGTTAATGAATTCTGGTATGGGTTTTCAAAGAAGACCGTGAAGAATATGGAGACGTGAGCAGAGACCCAAATGGGCTAGAACACTCCGATAAAGGCAATACCGGGTAACCTATGTCTATTCTGGACACCTCGAACCATTATGATAGGATGAAAAATTATGTGGTATGCGTACCTTACAAAAAGAAGGGAGAACATCATGTGGTTCTACAATTTTTCAGGTGGTGTCTTCTGCCTTATCCTGATGGCCCTTATTGGTGGTTGTGGCACGCAATCCGCGGAAACGAATTGGCGTCAAGCGGATCTCGGGCTTGGCATTGTGGAAGGCACGAAAGGATACCAACAAATTCAAAAAGATATCCTGGCCTCCAATGGGGCGATGAGGAAGGTGCAGGGGCAGGTTCTTCAGATCGAAGGAGCGGCCTATGTCGTGCACATGAACAATCGCATCGAGGTTCGACTCCCTGTCGATGAAAATACACGAATTGATCGCCCGGCTCATGTCGGTGATTGGATTGAAGCGCATATGGATCAAGCCGGTCGCGCCCGGATCATTCGAAATATTGACGACCAAATCGCCTTAGAGTGAAACGAAATTTTTTCTGAGACTTCATTACCCCCTCTTCTTTCCGCGGTCTTGTGTTGAAGTAACCTGCAAGTCCCAATTCTCCGGTGCATTGCGCGCGAGCGGCAAGAGTCCGGCAATGACAACTTTCAGTCCTTCTCCTCTTAAAACGAGCCATGGTAGACGGAGGTGTTCCTGGCAAGGAAAATAACGGTGCGCCCTCCATTCAATACCCTGGAAACCCCGGGATAAAAGGAACGAGAATGGAGAGGGCGATGAGAATAATGATGATCCATTCAAGGATTTCCATGCGCCGATTACCGGTTTGACCGGCCATCTTGTCATACAAATTATCCAGCGTGTCCAACTTGCGGAGAATGGTCGTATCCCAGCTTTGTAAATGAAAGCGCTGGGCAGCCAGCCGGTACACTCTTGCCAAATATTGATCGCCTAATAATTTCAAGGTATTGGTCACCCGTTCAAACAACATCGCGCTATCCATATGTAGCCCTGCGATTCGACGAAGATTCGTATCCGATGATCCCGGCCAACGGAACCTATCCCGGTTTTCCTGTGTGACCGCACGATACGCTTCATCGAGAGCCTCATCTAATTGGTGATCGAGAAGTCGCCGCTCGACTAATTCCACATTGACGAATTCCAAGACGGCCAGCACGTCATCCATCTCTTGCCCGATCATTAGCGCGGCATTCCAATCAATGAGGGTCAGGTCCTGTGTCCCAAAGGCAATTTGGGTAGAGGTGGCATCACGAATCTCCTGGTCTGATAGCGGTTGAGCCTCACAACGAAGAATTTGAGACAGGAATGCGCCGTGAAGGTTCACAAATTGCGACAGGTCCAATGCTGGTTCCGTCGAGAAAATATGAAAAATGGCGTAGTCTTCCACGAAGGCCGAAAGATCCGGTTTTTCAACCGCAGGGCCCAATGTTTCCAGGAGAGACTGGACGTGGCGGTATGATCCTTCCAGGAGTTGAGGGTTTTCATAGAGTTGTTCACTTAACGGAAGCAGGGCTGCAAACGGTCCTGCCAGTGGAATCTGGTAGGTCACCATGATCGCGCCGAAATCATAAAGCACGGTTTCGACGGTGGGAAGCGTGTGGTGAGTTCCGAGGCTGATCGGTTCCCGTTCTTGAGTGATGCGAAGAGGCGAGGGGTGATAATCAAAGTACTCAGGAGTTGGCCGTTTTCGTTTGATCCGCCCTCGTTCTTTTGTCGCCGTAATACGCTGTTCGGCTTCCTCGATTCGAATGGAAGTTCCCACGTCATACGCAAAGACGACGACGCATCTCCCGTTTTGTATGTAAAAACTCTCAGTGGCAATCATGAGTGACATGCCCAACTTGCGGCGCGTTGAAATAGTGAATGACACAATCGAAAAATATGAGCGGTGCCCACGTGTTTTATTGATGAAGGGAGATCAGGGAGGCATAGGAGGCAAAAGACGCATGCTTGGTTTGGGAGGATTGACCGAAACCTCCTTAACCTCTCGCTTAGTAGAGAAGGGTGTGATCGTCTTGATTGTACAACAGATCAAGAGCAAGGGAGAAGGTAGGGGATACACGGGAACACGGACATGGATTTACGCGTCGTGAGTGGAATCAGGTCGCGGGACTTCCACTTCCATGCCGGGGAATTCAGTTTTGAGGGTCATGGCAAAGGCCAGGGACTGCCGCTCTTCCCCATGGACGACAAACACTTTTTGGGGAATGGGCTGAATGGCACGGACATAGGCCAGCAAGTCGTTTCGGTCCGCGTGAGCAGAAAAACCATTGAACCGGACCACTCTGGCTCTCCGGCGGGTCGGCACGCCAAAGATTGGCACCGTGTCCCATTCCTCCACAAGTTTTCGTCCAAGAGTATGTTCGGCCTGCCATCCCACTATGGCGATGACGTTCGCTTCATCTTCAATGGTATGTTTGAGATGATGAACGACGCGTCCCCCCTCGCACATGCCCGAAGCCGAAATGATCACCAGAGGCCCTTTTTTCTTGGCATTCAGGGCCTTACTGTCCTTGGCTGTGGTGACATACCGAATATATTTGGCGGCGAAGGGATCTCCCTCGGATGTGAAGGTTCGGTAGGTTTCTTCGTCGTAGCACTCGGGATGACGACGAAACACTTGCATGGCTTTTAAGGCCAAGGGCGAATCAATATAGATGGGAATCGGATCAACGACGCCAGCCTTCACCATTTCCTTGATCCGTATGATGATCTCTTGGGTTCGACCAACAGAAAAGGCGGGGACAATGATTTTGCTGCGATGTTGGATGGCATGCTCGACGAGTTCCCTGGCCAATCGCCGTCGGGCATCAATGGCATCCTCATGAAGACGATCACCATAGGTGGATTCAATCACCAGCACATCGCAGGGCGGAGGTGGCTGGGGGTCGCGGAGAATGGGCATATTGGCCCGCCCCAGGTCTTCCGGAAAACAGAAGAGAACGCGATTGACCTCGCTGGCGATGCTGCACCCAGATGGCGGCAGACCCCAAAATATGCCCTGCATCGTGAAATTGGACGTTGAGGTTGGGAGCAACCTGAACAGGTGTCCCATAGCGCGTCCGGCTAAACTGCTGGGCGATGGTCTGCACGTCACTGAGAGAATAAAAGGGTGTGATACGGTCTTTTCCCCGTCGACGTTCTCGTTTATTCACATACCGGCAGTCGCTTTGTTGGATGCGAGCCGAGTCTGCCAATAAGATGTTGGTCAGATCGGCGGTCGCATCGGTCATGTAGACGGAGCCGGAATAGCCTTCCCTGGCAAGAACGGGAAGAATGCCGGAATGATCGATGTGGGCATGGGATAAGCACACCGCTGTCAGGGATTTGGGGTCAAAGCCTAAGTGACGATTCAGCTTGGCAGCTTGGTCTCTCCGCCCTTGAAACATTCCGCAGTCCAGAAGCAGGCGGGAGGATCCCGCCTGAATCAGATGGCGACTACCCGTGACGGACCGGGCGGCTCCATGAAAGGAAATCTTCATAAAGGGGCATCCTTTTGGTGTTCGGCTACAATGATATTCCAGGCTTCGCCTGCGGTTTCAGCATAATGAAACAAATGCAGGTCGTCAGGGCCGATCAATCCATGCTCCACCAATTTCTTCCAATTGATGAGATCCTCCCAAAAATCCCGTCCGATGAGCACCACAGACACATCTTGCACTTTTCCGGTTTGAATGAGGGTCACGTTTCAAACAATTCGTCCAT
>WHTE01000044.1 GCA_009377845.1 Nitrospirales bacterium
CTCTTTGTCATCGTCATTCCCGCGACGTTGTGGGGCATCGTCCAGATTTACGAAATTATCTGCGCCTGGTGCGGCTGCTGCGGTGCGATCGACCGTCCACGAACCCGGTAAATTCTCTTGAATATTGTATGAACACCTCATGGAAGAGGAGGGGATAAGGCACTTCTCCTTTCCTTAGCTTTTGGACCTAAGTCCTGCTGCTTATTCATGCGAGGAAGGGCGTTCAGCAAAAAGGAAAAGCCTGAAGGAATGGCGGCATTTAACCCCATGACTAGAATACCGAATTTAAGGATCTCTACTTTTCCCCGGTTGGCTTGGTAAGTCGAAGGGGCATTCGAAGAACGTCTCCTCACAATCACGAATTTCAAGAAAACCAGCTTCTAAACGGGTGGCACGTCTATCGGCGTGGTTCAATGCACCTTCCTCCTCCCAACAGGAGAGGTTAGAAAATCAGGGCGATAACGATGTCAACTTCGTTTCTCAATGAGAAGAAGATGCATCGTTCTCAACTATGCGGGGCAGGAACTTTGGAGACCAAGGTCCAATATAATTCAAATTCTCGAACGATCTTCACAAAGTGAGAAAAATCGATGGGTTTCGGTATATAGGAGACGGCACCCCCTGCATATGATCGCACCACATCTTCTTCCCGTTTGCTGGTCGTCAGCATCACCACCGGGATCGATTTCAAGCAAGCATCCGTTTTTAAGATTTCGAGTAATTCAAAGCCATTCATTTTGGGCATGTTGATATCCAAAAGGATCAGTCCTGGTTGGACAGCGTGTTGGTAGGGTGGCTCACGTCGGAGGTAAGTCAGGGCCTCTTCTCCATCGCTAACCCCATTAAGAATCGCCAGAAATTTTGCTTCTGCAAAAGCATCTTTGATCAGAACAATATCGTCTTCATTATCCTCGACCAACAAAATATTAATAACCATAGTGGACTGATGGATGTTATTAGCACGGTTAATGGACACCGATTACCTCCTTGGTGGTAGAAATTCCTGGTCCGAAGGTGATGAAAAAAGCCGCGCCGCCTCCTTCCCGCGGTTCGACCCAGGCATGGCCGCCATGCCGTTCAGCGACCTGGCGCACGATGGCCAGGCCAGCTCCTGTGCCCGCTACCTTCCGTCCTACAGCCCGCTGAAAAATTTGAAAGATGCGTTCCGCATGAGCAGGGTTCACGCCCGGGCCTCGGTCGCGAACCACCAAGCCGACTTCCCCAGGGTACCTTCCCTGTCCATCATATGAGGCAATTTCCACATCTGGAGGGATTCCCATCCCGGTAAATTTCAGCGCGTTAGCGATCAAGTTGTATATTGCTTGGGTGACCCACATCTGGTCAGCTCGCAAGGTGGGAAGGTCAGGAGCCATCAAAATTGTGGCATGGGTTTCGTCAATGTTTTTCTGAAGCTGTGCCAAGGCTGCCTTGACCGCCTTACTTCCCTGAATTTCTTTGTTCGGTGGTTCAAGCCGTTGTGCCCTGGACAAGGTAAGTATTTCGGATAGAAGGCTGCTCATCCGTTTAGTTCCCTGAACCACACGTTGAAGATAGTCTTGGGCTTTGGAATCAAGACATTCCACGTAACGATCCGCCACGATCTGTGAAAAGTTTTGAATGGCACGCAGCGGCTCGCCCAGGTCGTGCGAAATCACATAGATCAGAGTTTCCAGATCACGATTTTTGCGTTGGATTTCATTTTTCGTTTGCTTCCACAGCGTAATGTCGGAAAAAGCCACAACCGCTCCAATTATTTCCTCAAACTCGTCACGTATCGGCGTACTGGCATATTTCACGGGAAAACATGTGCCATTCTTCCGCCAGAGAACTTCATCTTCCACATGATGAACGGAACCATCTTTGAAAGTCGCATACATGGGGCATTCTTCTCGTAGATACGGAGTGCCATCCGGTTTCGTATGATGCACAGTGGGATGCATAAGCCGGCCCATGAGTTCCGCAGGCTCGTATCCCAACATCTCTGCTCCCGCGGGGTTGACAAAGGTGGTTCTTCCATCTAAATCTAAGCCATAGATCCCTTCTCCGATGGAATGGAGGAGGAAGGTGTTCTGCCGGGATAGGTGTTTGATTTCTTCCTGGATCCTTTTGCGGTTGACAATTTCCTGCTCAAGAATTTTGTTTCGTGTATTCAATTCGGCTGTGCGTTCGTGGATCTGTCGCTCCAGATCCGCATGTGAGCCTTGGAGGACTTCTTCTGCTTGCTTGCGGGTCGTAATATCCAGCACGATTCCCTCCATCCGGGTGGCCGGTCCCGTAGGAGAGTCGTAGAACACTTCTCCCATGGCAGCCATCCAGTGGATGTCGCCATTGGGCCAGATGGTCCGATACTCAACGCTATAGTTCTTTTGTTTGATCAGCGCCTCCCTCACTGCCTGATCAGTCGGCTCACGGTCTTCAGGATGAAGCGCTTCGAGAAAGCGTTCATACGTCATGACAGTCTGCTGGGGAATTCCCAACAACGATTTGGTTTGATCCGAGAAGACGAGTTCCTGATTCACAAGATTCCAATGCCATGTTCCGATATTGGCGCCGGTAATGGCGAAATGGAGACGATTTTTTTCCATGGCCAGTTGCTCCTCAGCAGCTTTGCGACACCGTAATTCACCACGGATTCTCAGTACGCCCCATCCAATGATCCCCAGAGCCAAAAGATTCCCCATGACGATGATGAACATGGTCATGTTGGCCGTATGACGCGTGTTTTGGGTACTGGTATTCAATAACTGATGCTCTTCTTGCTTCATCTCAACAAGAGTTTGGACAATCTGATCTACCTTCTTCGTTGATTCCACGAGAGAGATACTCGTTCCGCCTCTTTCTACTTCTGGATCCTGCCGGAGTTCAATGTTGTGCGTAAATGACGCGAAAATTTCCCCTAGTTGCTTTTCAAGTGTAGTCACCAGACGTTGCTGACTGGGGTTATCCGCTGTCAATTCCTGAATTATGGAAATCTGTGTGGGAAGACGGTCAATAGCGGACTGGTATGCCTCTAAAAAAATTTCCTGCTTGGTCAACAGATACCCCCGCATTTTGTTCTGCGCCTCTTTTACAAAGGAATGCATTTCCTCGATTTCAATTAGAATCTCTTGTGTATGGGCCACCAAGTGGTGAGATTCTGTCAAGTTGCGGACGCTCTGGTAGGAGACCATGCCCACACCCATTAAAATCACAAAGGCAACTGCAAATCCGCCGAGGCTTTTAACCTCACTGGCCCAATTCATAGATCTTGCCTTTCATGAATGATTAAAGAAACTTATTCAAAAGATAAACCCATATGTTGAGACCTTGGTGCAGAATTGAACATTTGAGTTCTTGGAATAACTCGTTTTGATCAATTCAGCGGTTCTCGCCTTGCCTATTATTTGCAAAAGATCATTACTATTTGTCGGGTTAATTTCCTGAGACTGAAGGCATGATTTATGAAGATTTAAGTGCAGTATTGACTGAATTGATCTCCCCTGAAATATTCTTCATGAGGAAAAGAGCTCCTGGGTTAAAGATCATTCCATTTTTTTCCGATTGCTTAAAGGGACGTGGCCAATATTGTGAACCAGTAAAAAATAAGATTTAAGCAAAGTGATTTCTTCTGAAATTCTTTCCTCTCAATCCTGGTGGTTTTGATTGAATTAGATAGGACCAGATGGCAATTTCCGCATGATGGTTTCAGGAATAATGGAACTATTTTAGAAAAACAAAACCAGATGCCTCGAGCGCTACAACCCTTCCAACCATATGAACTCTCATCTCGACATTAAAATTCTTCTTATTGAAGACAACCCGAATGATGCTGAACTGGCGAAGGTCAAATTGGCGGAAGTTGGCGGTTCCTTTTCATATGAACTCTTTCACGTGGAATTACTCAGTGAAGCTCTTGTGTTTCTTCAGGAATCGTCGGTTGATGTCATCTTACTGGATCTGTCCTTGCCCGATGCACAAGGAGACGAATCCGTTCATGCCCTGCAAAAGAATTTTTCTCAGATCCCCATCGTCATATTGAGTGGTTCTAAGGAAAGCTCATTGATTCTTCGGATCGTACAGGAAGGAGTCCAAGACTACATTGGAAAAAATAGGGTTGATGGGGAACTGTTAGCGCATGCTATTCGGTACAGCATTGAACGGAAAAAAAGTGAACGAGCTCTTTTAAACTCGAAGGCAGAGACCGAGCGATTATTAGCTTCCATTTCTTATGTCTTAATTGGAGTGAGTGAACATGACGAAGTCATTCAGTGGAATTTGACGGCCGAGAAGTTTTTTGGCCGCACAGCTTCCGAGATGTTGGGAACGTCTTTTTGTCAATGTGGCATTCAATGGGACTGGCAAAAAGTTGTCCAGGGAATCTTGCAGTGCAGTGAAGAGGGCACACCCGTTCATCTCCATGAGTTGTGGTACCTTAATGGAAATGGGAAGAAAGGATTTTTTGACATCACTCTGACCAGAATGCATGGGCATGTTGAAGAGTCGCGAGGATTCCTTATCTTGGCAAATGATATCTCCGAGCGAAAGCAGTTGGAAATTGAGCTTTCGCTGGCCAAAAAAATGGAATCGATTGGACAGTTAGCCGCCGGGATTGCCCACGAAATCAACACCCCCACCCAATTTGTCAGTGACAACCTGCGCTTTCTCCAAGACAGTTTCTGTGCCATCCAAACTGTGTTAACGACCTATGATCAACTATTCCAAACCGTTGAAGCCGGGCAGACCAACTCTCCGTTTGTGGACGCCATTAAACGCACCCTGGCTGAGGCTGACCTGGAGTTTATGAAGGAAGAAATCCCTAAGGCTCTCAAGCAATCCCTCGACGGGGCCAACCGGGTCTCCAACATCGTCCGTGCCATGAAAGACTTTTCCCATCCCGGAACAGAGGAGAAAAAACCAATTGATTTGAACAGGGCCATTGAAAGTACCGCCATCGTCGCACGCAACGAATGGAAATATGTGGCGGACATGGTCACTGATCTGGATCCAGCCCTGCCCCTGGTGCCCTGCCAGGCCGGAGAATTTAATCAAGTCATCCTCAATCTGCTCATCAATGGGGCTCATACGATTAACGATGTTATCAGTCAAACGGAAGGCGACAAGGGAAAGATCACGATTAGTACTCGGGTAGAGGGTGAGTGGGTGGAGGTGCGGATCGCCGATACCGGCACGGGAATTTCAGAAGCGGTGCGGGACAAGATCTTCGATCCGTTCTTTACGACCAAGGAAGTCGGGAAGGGAACGGGACAAGGCCTTGCGATTGCCCATGACATCATTGTCAACAAACATGGGGGCACTCTGACCTTTGAGACGGAGTTAGGCAAGGGGACGACGTTTGTGATCAGACTGCCTCTCCAGAGGACACATGTCTGCTAGGAGGCATCATGAAACGACGGATTTTATTCGTAGATGACGAGGCGAATCTCCTGGAGGGTTTAAAACGGATGCTTCGTCCGTTGCGACATGAATGGGAAATGGAATTTGTGGGAAATGGAGCCGCGGCATTGGAATGTTTGGACCGAAGCAACTGGGATGTCGTGGTTTCAGATGTGCGCATGCCAAGCATGAATGGGGTTGAACTTCTGAATAAGATAAAAAATCAGCATCCTCACACCGTGCGTCTTTTGCTTTCCGGCCAGGCTGATACAGAGGTCATTATGGATGCCATCGGCCCGGCCCATCAATACCTGTCCAAGCCATGTGACGCTGAATTATTGAAGACGACTATCAGCCGTGCTTGCGCGTTGGGTGATCTTTTGCAAGACGAGAAAATTAAACAACTGGTTTCGCAAATTGAAACCATACCTTCTTTACCCTCCCTCTATCTGGAGTTGGAGGAGGAACTGCAATCGTGCGACTCCTCCCTAGGAAGGGCAGCGGCGATTATGAGCAAAGACGTTGGGATGACAGCCAAGATTCTGAAATTAGTGAACTCGGCTTTTTTGGGTATTCAGCAAACGGTCACCGATCCGGTCCAGGCTGTCAGGTATCTGGGGCTGGATACGATAAAAACGCTGGTATTGACTATCAAAGTCTTTCAGCAACTTGATCAGAGTGGAAGTGTGGGATTCGATATGCAGCATTTCTGGCACCATAGTCTCTCCACGGGTGAACAAGCCAGAAAAATAGCCAAGGAAGAAAGAGCCCCCCAACCTGTTGTTGAAGCGGCCTTGGCCGGAGGGCTTCTCCATGATGTGGGAATGCTGTTGCTTCTCACCTACTTTCCTCAGCGGTATCAGGAGACCCTAAAGCTCCTCGCCAATGGGGAGTGTTCACTCATGGAAGCTGAGCAAGAAACATTTGGTGCCACCCATGCGGAAGTCGGGGCCTACCTCCTTGGGCTTTGGGGAATTCCGATCCCCATTATTGAAGCTTTGGCATTCCACCACTGTCCCGCAAAAAGTCTGGTCCAAACTTTAACTCCCCTTATCGCGGTTCACATAGCCAATGGGTTAATCGAAGAAAAAGATCTGCAGCCCCTGGAAGGAAATTCTCCATGCCTTGATCTAGCTTTTCTGATCGAACTCGGGCTGGATGATCGTCTTCAGAATTGGCGTGAACTTCTCTGACACCGTTCCGATATAAAACCTTGAGAGGAGTTTGTCCTCATGGAAAACATTTTGTTTGTCGATGATGAAGAAAATATTTTAGAAGGCTTCCAGCGTCAATATCGCAAGCAGTTTCAGATCCACACTGCCTTAGGAGGCCAGCAGGGGCTAAAGATGGTAATGGAAAAAGGGCCTTTTGCTGTTATTGTCTCAGATATGCGGATGCCTGGAATGGATGGTATTCAGCTGCTTGCCAAAATGCACGAAATAGCACCGGAAACTGTGCGGATCATGCTGACGGGTAAATGCGATATGGATACCGCGATAGAGGCTGTGAATAAAGGAGAAATTTTTCGCTTTCTTACCAAACCCTGTGCGCCTGAAAACCTCCAGTTAGTATTGGCTGCCGCTGTCAAACAATATCGCCTGATCCGGGCGGAAAAGGAATTATTAGAAACTACCTTGACGGGAAGCCTGAAGGCTTTGGCCGACCTCCTGTCCCTGGTCAACCCAGAAGTGTTTGGGCGATCATCCCGCATTAAACGCTATGTTCAGGGTCTGGCCCATCAACTGAACCTTTCCGATGTCTGGCGCCTGGAGATTGCTGCTGCTCTTTCCCAAATTGGTTGCATGATGTTGCCGCATTCTATTTTGAATAAAATCAATCAAGGGCAACCTCTCACACCTGCGGAAGCCTGCATGTATAAAGCCGTTCCGGCGACAGGAGCCTCCCTTCTCGGAAATATCCCGCGTATGAAGGAAGTTTCAGAAATCATTGCCTATCAACAGAAATATTATAATGGATCCGGCATCCCGGCCGATTCTCGTCAGGGAGAACAAATTCCAATCGGTTCCCGTCTCCTGATCGTGGCACTGGATTTCGATACGCTCAGTTTGCAACACTACTCGAGTCTCCAAGCATTTTCTGAGCTGGAAAAACGGAAGGGGAAGTATGATCCCAACGTGTTGGAGGCTTTAAAAGCCACCTTTGTCCATGAACCTCGAAAAACAACCGTCTCGATGTCACTCAGTGAATTACGTCCCAACGTGATTGCGGCGGAACCCATAACCGATATCCAGGGAAATATACTTGTTGCCGAAGGCCAGGAACTCACAGAGTGGGTCGTAACTAGATTGAAGGAGTTAAAAGATAAAAGGGCTGTCCGACAACCTATTACCGTTATTCTGTCTGAAAAGGAGGAGGCGAGTGCGCAATCTCCGGTATCCACGTGCCCCGCGGAGGATGGCCAGCCAAATCAAGCCAAGGAATATGCTGGAGCTTCTAAATGATAAACGATGAAGCCTTAGGAGTCCTTTTTTGGGGATAAGCTTCGGTGCTTACGCAAATTGTAGAGAAAGTCAGCAAAGAATTAATCAGGTTTATTGCTCTTCAGGAAATCGTGTGGATTGATCAGACTACACGGATCTGCGAAGAATATCCCTTCCTTGGTAAGAGAAGGTCGCGCCCTGGGGGACACACCAGGCAGTAGTCCGGGGAGGTAGAAAGGCCAGATACCAACTTGCCACAATGGCTGCTGGCATAATGACATGGGCACACAGGTGAGTCTTTATTACCCCACCTTTCATTCCTCTTCGGAATTAAACCCCTTTCAAAGGGGAGGAATGTGTCGGCACGTAATTTCCTGAGCACATGGCCTTAAACATTATCCGATGGGTTTGCTAACACTAAATCCGGAAGAATCAAATTTAGTAATTAAAATCCTATCCCCATTTTCCAACCGTCTTACTTGAAAGATTGAGTTGATATTGTTTTATTCCGTCCTCTAGGGCTTTGCTGAATGTTTCAGGTTCGCAGGGTTTCGTGAGAAAGCGAAAAATTTCCCCTTTATTAACTGCCTCCATGGCCGTATGTAGGTCATTATTCCCCGTAAGCATCATTCGCACTGTGTTCGGCGCGATTTTTCGAATCAGACCGAGCAATTGTATGCCATCCAGTAAGGGCATTCGGCAATCCGAGACAACCACTGCATAGGGCCCTTTTACTCTAACCATCGTGAGCCCTTCCTCTCCTCCTGAAGCAATTTGGAGACAAAACTGTTTTCGAAATTGACGTTGCAAAGCTTCCAGGATACTCGGCTCATCATCAACTAATAAAATTTTTTCCATGTTTAATATTCCTTTATCCTTATTTCACTGAGGAATGAGTCTCCATGTCATACAAAATAAATAATCTTTCCGGAAGTGTCTTTTATTAAAACCCGTGCTTATTTGCATGTATGCTGTGAAGCTCTCAGGAGCGATAGAGATAAACCATTATATTGAAATTGTCTGGATTGATCTGTCTCAATGCATGCGTATTTCTGGTTCTTTTTCTAGTATTTCGGGTTAATTAACGAAAGTCTTTAGGGAACTTCCTCGAAACCTCGTCCTATTTTCCGCATGGGTGTTTTGGGTGTACAGCCGGATAGTGAGCAATTTTCCGCCAAAAAACGAAGACAACCGGACAATCCCTTTCCATGGCAAAACAGTTGTCGTGTTGAAAGACAAGCTGAAGTGGCAATGGTCACCTTCTCTGAGGTGGTCTTTTCTCGCCAAGCCGGGACAAAATTCGATGGTCATGACCTCAGACGGCCTTCCAATAGCCGTTGTATAGTCTCATGATCCACGATTTTCACTTTCATGATCTCCGGCATATCTTTGACACTCGATGAGTAAAGGGTGTAGTAGATTTGCATAATGTTCAAAAACTGTTGGAGGCATTGGCTGCCCGTCATGTTGCAGCGGTATGCCCGGCATTATTTGGAAAGCCAGGGAAATAGAGAATTGTGTCTGATCGGGAGGGTAACATCGCGGAAGCGACGGAACGGAGGCTCCAGCGACAAACACCCGGTGGCCCCAGGCTCCTCAGGGAAAATTTTGTCGATTCACAAATGGACCGTTGAACTTGCTATTCCTCGTAGCTTGCTACGTGGGTTACCGCTTGAGGGTATGCTTGTATAAAAAATTACGTTCGGAGACTTTGTTGGCCGGCGTGCTGGGACATGAGATCGGTCATGTCGTCAAGCAGCATCATTTGACGATTATCAAGAAAAGTCAGGCAATCGATATGGGAAGCACCTTGTTCTCCAAAAAGCTTGGAAAGATGAAAAATGAACAAGCGGGTCAGGCCGTAAAAACTCTTGTTGGGAGTGGAGCGGAAATTATGGCCCGTAGATTGGATAAAGATGTTGAATATCAGGCTGACAGAACCGGGGGGGGGGTGGCTACACTGGCAGGATATGACGCCTATGACTTGCCGATGGTGTTACAGGAAATTGGTCATGCGAGCCCCAATGACAGCAGCGTGGCCTTGCTGTTTAAGACTCACCCTCATCCCGACACGCGATTGGCAACACTTGGGGACTCCATGGGCGAACAGTTCGACAAGTATCCGGAGGGTAAAAACGTCATGGACCGGTTCTACAGATTGAAAGAATAACCAGCGCGTTTCTGATCAACGCGTGTGTGCCTGAACAATCCAGATAGGGGTTCACCGGGGTGAAGCGGACGTATTCCTGTATGAGTAAAACAGAATCTTCCGGGAATGGTTTCTACACCTCAATCCCATATTCTTTGATTTTATATTGAAGAGATCTCACGCTGATTCCCAGGAGTTTCGCAGCCTGTTCCCGATGGTGGGTGACTTCCACGAGGGTCCGGCGGATGACTTCCCGTTCAATATCTTCGAGAGGTGTTCCTAGGGAGATAACCATGCTGTTCCCGGGATTAACACTCGTTCGTATTTCTTCGGGAAGATGTTCGGGCTGAATAGAATGCTCCTTCACTGTCACGACCAGACGTTCAATGACATTTCGGAGTTGACGAATATTGCCGGGCCAGTGGTATTGAACCAGAAATCTCAAGGAAGGGAGGGAAAGGGTTTTGAGTGGTATCCGGTGCTTCTGGACAAACTCCTTGAGAAAATAGTCGATGAGGACGGGGATATCCTCACGGCGCTCTCGCAAGGGCGGGAGGTGAATCGGCACCACATTGATGCGATAGTAGAGATCTTCACGGAATTCTCCGGTTTCGACCAAGTGAGCCAAATTACGGTTGGTGGCGGCAATAATCCGGGTATTGACGGTGATCAAGTTTTTCCCTCCAAGCCGCCGGAATTCTCCGGTCTCTAAGACCCGGAGAAAATCCACCTGGGCTTTTAAGGGGAGTTCGCCTAACTCATCCAGAAAGAGCGTCCCCTCATCGGCCATTTCAAAGCGCCCGGGCTTGGTTCCCACCGCCCCGGAAAACGCGCCTTTTTCGTATCCAAATAATTCGCTTTCGAACAGAGACTCCGGAAGGGCTCCACAATTCATGGTGATAAACGGGCCATGGGACCGTTGGCTTTGTTGATGAATGGCGCGTGCCACCAATTCTTTTCCTGTTCCGCTCTCCCCGCCGATTAAGATTGTGACGTCATTTTTGGCCACCATGGCAATGACATGGTGTATCCGGCTCATCGCTTCACTTTCGCCAATCATTTCCTCGATACGTGTTCGTATCTCGAGTTGGTGACGCAAATCCTGGTTTTCAGCTGCAAGATTGTGGCGATCCAAGGCATTTTGGACCACAATCGAGAACCGATCGCGGTCGATGGGTTTGGTGAGAAAATCGTAAGCCCCCAATCGCATGGCTTCCACCGCCGTCTCGATGGAACCATAGGCGGTGATGACGATAATCTCCGTGGCAGGCCAAAGGGATTTCACTTGGCGGACCAGGGCTATTCCCCCGATACCTGGCATTCTTACGTCGGTAATAAGAAGATCCCTGGGCGACTCTTTCATCAAATCCAGAGCGGATTCCGCCGAGTCTGCACCCTGGGCGCGATAACCAGCCTTCTCCAATATCGTCACTAACGCGTTACGAATATTGACTTCGTCGTCGACAACGAGAACGTGGGTTTCCTGTTTCACACACTCTCCACGGGGATGGTTGGCGAATTCACAAACACGGGAAGACTCAACGCGACCGAGGTGCCTTCGCCGGGAAAAGCCGTCACGTCAATTCTCCCTCCATGGTTCTGCAAAATTCGATGAGCGACGGCGAGGCCAAGGCCTGTTCCGTTTTCCTTCGTGGTATAAAAAGGATCAAAAATATGGACAAGCGATTGAGGATCGATACCTTGCCCGGTATCGTGAACGGCGATCTCCACCCAGCGACGCTCTTGTCTTTCACGTTCCTGGACGATAATACGGCAGACCCCACCTGCCGACATAGCCTGAAACGCATTGATCACAATATTGATAAGAGCCTGTGTGATCTGCGTTTCGTCGCCCTGGACGTCTGGGAGATCCGTCGGAACAGAAACGTGAAGCTGTAGATGTCGGTCTTCAGCCTCATGTTGTAACAGTTGTGCGACATGAGACACGAGCGACTGAAGGTTCACATCATGAAATTTAGCGGGCCGTGATTGGGCATATCGCAAAATATTGTCCAAAATCGCGGACAGGCGGCTTAATTCGGTGTTCAGGACCTGGAAATATTTACTGGCCTGAGCGGGCAGGTCGGTGGTCTCGCGCAGTTCTTCTTCGAGCAAATGAAGATTGAGGTCCAGGGCACTAAGAGGATTGCGAAGTTCATGGGCTACGCCGGCCGACAACGTATGCAATGCCGCAAGTCTTTGGGCCTCATTCACCTGTTTCTCCAGAGCCAGCCACTCCGTCACATCGTGCAGTTGAAATATCATCCCTGCCGGTTTTCCATCATCTCCGGTCAAATCAACACTGCTAATACGGATCGTCCGGATCTCTCCCTTTTGGGAATCGAAGGTGATTTCCTTGGAACGCATAGATCCGCCATGTTGTAGGATTTGAGCAATGATCACCTGAATGGGATGCCCTTCCCCGAACACGACATCGTAATGTTTGCCCAATAGAGAAGCCGCAGGGCGCTCGAGAATGGTTTCGGCTGTTGGATTGGCTGCGGTAATGATCCCCTCTTCACTGACCGTTAACACACCAGTCGGTATACTTTCCAGGATGTGCCGGGCCAATCCTTTGACTTCTTCGAGATTTTCTTTGGTGTTGGCGTAATGCAGATAGGTCACGACCGCGGTAATGCCCATTCCCCCGACGAAGAAAAGCAGAAGGGTGATGGCGATCAAATTCCGACGGGATTGCCCGACTGCGGCATTCAATTCCGAGGAGACGGTTTTGCCTTCTGTCAGACTCTCCACCACAATGTTTTGATGCTCCAGACTGAAGACCAATAATACGCCAACCACAACGGCCACAATGAGAAGGATGGCCACGATTTGGCGAATGAGAACGTTCTGAAGAAAAGGCGTTTCAGGGCGTGGACGGAACATTCTTATTCTCTTCTTTTACCGATTCCTTCAAAAAACCCCTTTGAAATCCTTATCTACTCCTCACTGTTACTACCATAGGCCAGGGAAGGAGATTGGCGCAATGTTAGACAATGTGGTCAGGGATGTGTGAATCGGCGGGTCGTTTCGAAATCATATCGGGATACATAAACCTAGTTCCCGAACCTGTTTATTCACGACCCGGAAAACATCTTTCGCATTTTCCTATCCTTACGGTTGATTGATCGCGGCGATGCCGCCTTCGTCGCACATGGTTACTGGCTCCCACCCGAAACTTGCTCATGACGGCTTTGGCCATGAGGTTATTCGGGTAGATGTTCAGGATGCGCTCACATTCTGCTCTGGCCTTTCCATACCTTCGATTGGCCAATAGGAGACACACGAGAAAATATCGATATTGGATCACCGTACAATTTCTGTTGATCAACCTTCGAAGCATAGTCTCCTGGCTATTGACCCAGGCTTCATACAAGGGGTTCATGTTTAAACGTGAGAGCATGGCCTTTCCCTTTCTGAGATAAACGGGATCATTCCAGGACTATGAAAAAGTGGCTTCATGGCCTTTTGGGCCCCTTGCTCATTCCCGATTGTTGAGGCATACGCCTCATGAGTCAGGTTTTGGGGCGAGAACCTTCATTACCCTGGCAACCAACTGGTGAAGGTCACAGGTCTTTTGGAGCACCAGGAACGCGCCAGCCTTCATTGCCTGCTTTTGTACGGCGTCATTCCAATCACTGGTCATCATGATGACCAGTGGAGAGTTGTCTGAGTCTTGCTGCTCAGTTAACTGTTCGAGGAATTCCATTCCATCCATCAACGGCATGTGGTAATCCGTGAGTACCAAATCGAAATGCTCATTCTTGAGTTGTTCGAGAGCCGCAGCGCCATTCACAGCCTGACGGCATTCGCACCCTTCTGCCTGAATGGCCTTGCAAATCGATCGCCGGATGGAAAGGGTATCATCAACCACTAGCACATGTTTGGCGGAATAATATACTGCCATATCCCAAAGCTTTTTTTTGCAATCACCTCTTCCTTGAGGAATGACTCATTAAGAGATCCTCAAAGGGTTGTGATCTCGTTTGCGGAAAGGAGGTTTTATGTATCGATTGATAGCATTGACCATTTTTTACCACGCTCTGGATTTTCCCCATGACCTTAATCGCAAACTGCCGGTACCCTGCCGCCCACTAGAACGTTTCGAGATTCAAGAGATACACAAGAACAATGGTGGTTGGACGAGGATCTTTAAATAAAATATTCTCCGATAGGGATTGCAATGAGTTGGAGCTTAAGGACAACCCCACAGCACTACATATGCACTCCAGGGGTCATAGTTAATTTTGATTCGTCGAACCATCTCCCTCATGCCCTTCTCTTATATTATTTTGAGCTTTGGCATTCTCATGAAAATTTCTTGACAGTACGAGCATGGTAAAAGCAATGGATGTGCCAAATATCAGTATGAGGAGTGGGGCTTCGCTCGTGTAAGCAGGAATGAGCTTTTTCTGGTTTCTAGGAGCCTGGCGGATTCCGTCATTACGACACATCGACCAAATTGTCCATGCAAAATTTGCATGGGACTTTTGGGCTTGTGGAAATTTATTTCTGTTAAAGCTCTGTAATTCCGCAAAATATCCGATGAATAAATCCACCGATAGACATGCAAATTTTGCATGACCTTTAAGGAGTTTATTCAAAAGCAGGCATTGGGTACGTCCACGTTCACATATTCTTTTCCCCCTTTATCGCCTCCTTGCTAGTGACTATCCGAACCTATTTTGAAATGAATGTTATAGGTGGGTAGAGGCCTGTTCCACTTGAGAACGAATTGCTGAGCTCTTTTGCATTTGTGAATGAGAGCCTAAAAACCGAACCTGTCGTTTTGCAGGAGCGGACAGGAAATATTGGCAAACCGGTTAGCTGAATGATCTCGGGCTGATGCTGCAAGCTTTGCAGATTGGCAAAAAAATATTTGTATTTCTTTGGAACTCTCAATTGAAATCTTTCCTCTTTTATGGCGTTTTTTAACGAAAGATGAAGAAGAATTGTGCAAACGCAGTATGAATGTTGAAGGTACGCCTTTTGCACTTATTCGATTTTCATAAAGATACTGACAAAAATTTCAAAGAAGAACATCGGGAGGCGGTATCAATGAATCTTCAACAAACAAAAACTGAACAACGCATTATCGATGTGGGGCCGGCCGGCTATTTTGTCCCATCGGCAATGGAAATGGGTGTGACTCACCCGGATTCAGGGAAAGGGCTCCTTTATGGGGTGCCAGCGTCTGAAGACACGGTGATAGAGGAGGCAGCCCGCCAACTCTACACCAGAAAAAATCCCACCATTTTCCCCGGCCCCCTCTACCTTTGGGCATGGGATAAAGAATGGATGACCAAAGGCCAATCTCTGTTACGGCTCGCGGCGGAAATTCCAGGAGTCATGATTATTCCCATGCCCGACTATCGTCCGAAGTATCCAAAGGTCGACCCACAGGAAGCCATTAATCCGAATCACCCCAACTTAACGATCTGGGGCAATAAAATAGAGGTGGCCTTATTCATTGGCATTCATTGTCATTACGCCAATCTCGCACTTCGAATGGTACGGATGGGCACCAACTGCCTCACGATCGCGTTTTGCCACGATATTCACGAAGACGCCATGTTGAGCGTTCAGGATTTGGATGTCCCGAAATTTTCACACATTATCAGCATTTTCAGAAAAGTTCGAAAGGAATTGGGTATCAAGTTGCCTGCCGATGGAAAAACGATCTCTCTGACCGGAACCCAAATCCACGCCAATCAAGGGGAGAAATCTTTGTCACCCCTCGCGTGTCTCGCAGAGGCCGGGGAAGGATTGGCCTGATCCGGGTCCTATGGAAAACCAACAAGGCGAAATCCCAAACGAGAAGTTTCCCGCACAGAGACCATCTCAAATTTTTCCAGGAAGAGAGCACATGACGAATCCTTGTCTCTGCGTGCCCCTGCCACGGGGGAAGGCGGTTATGTTGACATTCGACCGAAAAACCCGTTCATTCGTGGGTAACCAAGAGGGTCTCTTTCGGACTTTTTTTAAAAGGGGTGTCATGGATTTTGAAGGACATCGTCGTTGGCCAAGTGACGGCGATGAGTTCCTTACCGCGTTGTACGATTGGCTGTTTTTACACGGATATCGGGTCACGTGGAAATGGGGCAGCCTTCTGGGAGATAAGCGTCCTTCCGATCCTTTTACGAATTAGGCATTTCTCATGTCACCTTTCACCAAATGGCTTCCCAGCCAACAGGAATGCGGCTCTGACCTGATCGTGCAATTGGCCGGTGGGTCCATCCGAGGGCTTGAAAAAGCGCGAAAAGCGTTTGAGCGAGGGATTACCCATCTCGGGCTGGAGATCGGTGCCCAATCCCGCGGCGAAGACTTGATGAATATACCGTCCGTTCGTCTCAGAATTTCCAATGCTCCAATTTCTTCCATGGGGCATGGGTGCGATGTGCTGGCCTACTTGGGGCCGAGATTGCCCGAGGGGAATCCGTTTGGGCTTCAGGACCGAAGTGTTTTATTGAGTGAAAGCTGTAGAGACGAGGACTCCATGAGCGTGGGCTTCCCTGATGGGGTTATTCGGTACCATGTGCCTTTTTCGGAATTGAACCGCGCATGCGGTTCTTTACGGGGCAAGGGGCTCATTGCCGTAGGTCTGCTCACCAAACTCCTCGAGATTCCCAAAGAGATCATGAGACCGTGGGTCAGACCGCATAGTGGGGATTCATATTTTGATGCGGGGTTTCATTTCGCGTCAGAACATCTGCATAAGAAAGATGTGTATGGGATTCCTTTTCCTGACACCCGTTCTACCCGTCTCCTGTTGAATGTCGATCAATCGTTATTGTTGGGATTGGGCCTCGAAAACTGCCGATGCGATGAGGCCTGTGTGGAGCGGTTCTTACAAGAACCCGGTGAGGACTGGATGATGTCCCATGCGCGAGCGGCATGGCAGGTGGTGAGCCCGGTTCGGCATCCTGACGACCCTTCGACTGCATCGAGATTACAAGGACCTCACCGTCATGTGACGGGAGTGATAGGCATTCCCGATCCGACAATCCTGGCCGCCAAGACGTCGAATGCTCAGGGGGTGATCCTGGTTCCGGCTGATGTCTTGGATGTGTTCAGACTCACGAGTCTGGCTCGGTTTCTTAGAAAAGACACCATACAGATTGCGATCGACGCAGGTCTCTTCAACTGTTCTCAAACGGTGCCATCCGAACGCTTCGCGGAGTGTATTCGTGAGACGTTTCATGCCAACCGCAACGTGTTGCTCCAAGAGAGCTTATTGACACAGGGGCTGCTAGCCCAACGAGAAGGAGAGATGCCGGCCGATGTCGGCTTTGTGGCTTGGGGGTCAACCCAGGGTGCCGTGCGCGAGGCAATCGGGCTGTGCCAAAAATTCGGGATGAACGTTGCCGCGTTATATCCGAAAGTGCTCTGGCCCTTCCCGGCTGCCGAGTTGGAAGCATTTGCGGCCACGGTCAAGCAATTGGTGGTGGTCGAACCGAATCGAATGGGGAATCTGACTCGCTTGATTCAAGGCGCAACCCCTCTCCACCCATTGCAGATTTTTCCTGAGGTGGGTCGGCAACTCAATCTCATGGATATTTTTCTCAAGGAAGGGTTTCCGGATATTCAACATGAGCCAAAAAAGAACAACATGATAAGAAAGGAGAATCGATCGCAATGGAATCCGTAAAAAAACCCTATCACATGCAAATTGGCCCGGAAGGCTTTCTTCCTCCCTCTGTTTCAACCTTGGGCGTCATCGGTGCCTCACCTGGTCAGGGGCTCGTCTTAGGAAGGCGAGTTCCGATGGAAGAGGCCATTGAAGAAGTGGCGCACCGATTACTCCAAGCCAAAAATCCGACCATCTTTCCCGGTCCGCTCGTCTTATGGGCGTGGAACGAACAAGCCAAGCGGGAAGCCAAAGCGGTGAAGGCCCTGGCGGAAGCCGTACCGGCAAAATTGATCCCGATGGCCGATTACCGGCCGAAATATCCCAAAATTTTTCCCGAGCGGGAAATCAACCCTAACCATCCCAATCTCACCATTTGGCATAACAAAATTGATGTCTGCATGTTCGTGGGTGTCCATTGCCACCAGTCGAATATCGCGCTTAAAATCATCCGAGGGGGAACCAGTTGTTTTACCATTGCGTTGTGTACCTTTAGCGGAGACGACGAAGCCCATTTAACCATCCGTGACTTGACGGCCGAAAAGATCTGGCAGATAGTTGAAGCCGTAACAAGACTCAAATCTTTTTCATAATTTTTTTCATGAAATTTTTGTTCTCTTGTCGGGGTAGGTGACTTGTCTTTAAACATTCTCTTGCCCCCTGGTGGAAGAAAGTGATGTTGTAATCTAAGGAATGACGGAACTCCTGCTTTCTGCTCTGCTTCTGGCCTATGCGTGTGGGATGTTTCTCCCGCTCTGTTTTCTCAGTCGACCGCATATTCAGAATGTGATAGCGCACGGATTGGCCGCCGTGGCCGGCGGCCTTGGGATTGTCCTTGGCTTGATAGGGCTCTTGGGCCCTGAACCGCTTGTTCTGTTCCTGCCCTCATCTATTCCCCTTCTGACGTTTTCTCTCCGGCTTGATTCCCTCTCCGGATTTTTTGTTCTCACGATTTCCCTGGTGGGATTGGCGGTATCCGTATTTGCGAGCGGCTACGTTCGGGAATTTTATGGGCGAATTCCCGTCAGTCTTCTCGGTTTCCTCTACAACGGGTTTCTTCTATCTATGTTGTTGGTCGTGATGGCGGATAATGCTTTCTTCTTTTTAATCGTCTGGGAATTGATGTCGCTCCTTTCGTATTTTCTGGTGGTGTCGGAGCATGAAAAACCCGACGTCCGTTTTGCCGGATTGTTTTACTTGATTATGACCCATGTGGGCACGGCGTTTATTCTTGTGACGTTTCTCATGTTTTACCAGGAGACAGGGTCGTTGGCCTTTGAGGCGTTTCGAAACGGAGAACAGCCTCTGCCGGAAGGTTTGCGGACGCTGGTCTTTTGGACCGCCTTAATCGGATTTGGAGCCAAAGCGGGAATTGTGCCTCTTCATGTGTGGTTGCCCTATGCCCATCCGGCGGCCCCATCCCATGTTTCCGCCTTGATGTCGGGTGTCATGATTAAAACGGCGATTTATGGCCTCATCCGGGTGTATTTCGACTTTCTTGGAGGCCCGTTTCCCTGGTGGTGGGGATTTGTGGTCTTGTTGGTGGGCACGGTGTCGGCGTTGCTCGGAGTGATGTACGCGCTGATGGAACATGACCTGAAGAGTCTTTTAGCTTTTCACAGCGTTGAAAACATCGGGATTATTTTAATGGGAGTAGGAACAGGCATGGTGTTTTACGCCTATGACATGCCTCATCTGGCGGCTTTGGGCGTCATCGCCGGACTGTACCATACCATCAATCACGCGGTGTTTAAGGCGTTGCTCTTTATGGGCGCCGGTTCCCTCCTGTATGCCACTCATACCCGGAACATGGAAGAATATGGTGGGCTGCTTCGACGGATGCCATGGACCGGATTGTTTTTCTTAATTGGAGCCGTCTCTATTTCCGCACTCCCACCGACCAATGGATTCGTCAGTGAATGGCTTGTTTTCCAAGGGCTCTTTTTAAGTTTGGAACTCCCTTCTCTTTTTTTAAAATTAATGCTTCCCATCGCCGCGGCCCTGCTCGCGCTGACCGGCGCGTTGGCCCTGGCATGCTTTGCCAAGGCGTTCGGTCTTTCGTTCCTGGCTCTTCCTAGAAGCTCACACGCTCGACATGCTCAAGAGGTTCCCATCCCTATGCGCCTCGGGATGGGATTCCTGGCCGGCCTCTGTCTGTTGCTAGGATTGGGCCCAACAGTCGTCGTGCCTCTCCTCGATCGGGTGAGTGAACCCTTTGTGGGGATATCGATTACCGGAAGGATGTTTGAAATGGGTGGATGGACACTTGCCCCGGTCAGCGGAGAGTTTTCAAGTCTCTCCACTCCTGTCTTGGCGATTGTTTTGATAGGCCTCACAGGATTGGGGTTGGGCCTCGCCTATGTTCTGGGAGGAAAGGGGAAAAAGCGGTTCTATAAAACCTGGGGGTGTGGGTTGAATGTGACGGCACGAAATGAATACACGGCGACCGGTTTCGTTCAGCCGATTAAACGGGTGTTTAGTACCATTTATCAGCCGACCGTCAAACTCGAAACGGAATTGCTTGAAGAATCCCGCTATTTCGCCAGGCGGAGACACTTTGAATTCACGATTGAGCCGGTCTTTCTGAAATACTTGTACAATCCCGTGGTCCAGTTTTTTTCGACGTTGGCCGACCGGTTTCGCGTGATCCAGGCAGGCAGCTTGTCGTTGTATCTGGCATACATTTTCGGAACGCTCATCCTCTTGCTGCTCGTGGCGATATAGGGAGATTCAGGATGATAACCGGGTTCCTGCTCATAGCCTTTCAACTCGTACTTGTTTTGGGATTGTCCCCGTTGATCGTGGGTGTCATCCGGCGGGTCAAAGCCCATCTGCAATGCCGGCATGGTGCCAACGTGTTTCAGCCCTACGCGGATCTTGCCAAATTGTTTCGCAAAGAACCGGTCATCTCTACGACAGCCTCGTGGATCTTTCCAGCCACCCCGTACATCCTGTTCTCCTCGACGGTAGCGGCCAGCCTGCTTGTCCCCACGATTTTCGCGCCCATGCCGCTCAATTTCGCCGGAAATATTATTGCACTGGTCTATCTTCTGGCCTTAGGGACCTTTTTCCTGATGCTGGCGGGCCTGGATGCCGGATCGGCTTTCGGTGGAATGGGCAGCAGTCGTGAGGCGATCGTGGCCTCGTTGACGGAACCGGCCCTGATTCTTTCCTTGTTTGCCGTGGCCCTCACGGCCGGCTCGGCCAATATCAGCATCATCGTGCACAAGACGGCGATCCTGCAGGGCATCGTGCTCGATCCTCCGCCTCATTTAATGGCCTTGGTGGCGCTGTTTATCATCACGCTGGCCGAAACCGGCCGTGTGCCGGTGGATAACCCGGCGACGCATTTGGAATTGACCATGATCCATGAAGCCATGATTTTGGAATACTCGGGGCGATACCTGGCCTTGATTGAATGGGCGGCAGGAATTAAGCTCGTGATTTTTTTGACGTTGCTGGCCAATATTTTCGCGCCATGGGGCATTGCCACGGCAGTGACGCCTGCCGCCCTTGGCTTCGGGTTGCTGATGTATGTCGGAAAGATTGTGGGATTGGCCGTGCTGATTGGTTTTTTCGAATGCATGTTTGCCAAATTGCGGTTGTTTCGCGTGACGGAATTACTGGGGGCCGCCTTTATTCTTTCATTATTAGCCTTGGTGTTCTTTTATATCTTGCGGGTGTGACATGCCAACTATTCCGGTCAATATCGGTTCGTACATGGTCAATCTGTGCTCGGCCCTGCTCTTATTGTGTTGTTTTGCCATTGTCGCACAACGGCGGCTCATGGCCTGTGTGGATTTGTTCGCGTTGCAGTCGGTGTTTTTGGCTGTGACCGCCATGCTGGTTGCCTATTTGACGGGCATTCACCACATTTACGTGGCGGCGGTTCTGACGGTCGCGATTAAGGCCGTGGTCCTACCTTTGATTTTAAAAAAGATCGTGCGGCAGCTCAATGTTCAACGCGAAGTCATTTCCTATGTCAACATTCCGGCCGGTTTATTGGTCTGTGGAGGATTGGTGATTCTCGCCTTCTTTATTA